>CAZUZE010000005.1:0-25177 GCA_964624565.1 uncultured Robiginitalea sp. | reverse complement strand
GGACGACGCACTGGACAAGGCAAAGAAACTGGCCCGCGACCTGGGAGAGGAGACGGGGGAACTCGGCGAAGAGGCCGCGGATAAGGCGAAGGACCTGGGTGAGAAAATAAAGGAAAAGGCCAAAGAACTGGGCAAGGAGGGCGAAGAGCTCAGCGAGGAAGCCAAGGCCAGGGCCAAAAAACTGGCCGACAAGGCCCGGGAAAAAGCCAGGGAATTCACCGACGAGACGGAGGCACTGGGGGAGGAAGCCAAAGAGAAAGCCCGGGAATTCGGGGAAAAAGCAAAGGAAAAAACAAAGGAATTCACCGATGAGGCAAAAGAAGCGGCCAGCGGGTTTAAGGAAGAGGCAAAAAAGTCGGCCGAAGAATTCAGTGAGGGTTTTAAATCCGTAACTGAGGGGGACAACAAAAAGATCCTGGCCGGCGTACTGGGCATTGTCCTCGGTTGGGCCGGCATCCATAAGTTTGTACTGGGCTATCAGAAGGAGGGGATCATCATGCTGGTCATTTCTGTCATTGGCATGGTGCTCAGTTGTGTGGGCATCGGCTTCTTCCTCTGGTGGGCCATGGGATTGGTCGGGCTCGTCGAGGGGATTATCTACCTCACCAAATCGGACGAGGACTTCTACAACACCTATCAGGTAGGGCGGAAACCCTGGTTCTGAGCAGGCCGCGGCAATCTAAATACAGCCCTTTTAGAGCCCTTCCGCAACTGGAGAATACGCTTTTCTGAAGGGCAGGGGAATGCAGGGGCTACGAATGCCGAATGCTCCGCCCAAGCTGCCCGGACCGCCCCGGCCCTAGGGCTGGGGGTGTGACTCGTTCATTTTTCGTTCGAGTTCGGCCTGGAATTCTTCCATGACAGGCTTGACCGTGCTTTCCGGAAGGTCGGAGATCTTTATGTACATCAGCCCGTCAACCGCATTGTTAAAAAGGGGGTCCACATTGAAGGCCACCACGCGGGCGTTTTGCTTGATGTACTTCTTGATGAGCACCGGGAGGCGCAGGGATCCCGGTTCCACCTCGTCGATGAGTTTGTCGAATTTGTTCAGGTCAGCCTGGGCCTCGTCAAAGACGAACTCCTTGTCCGCGTCATTGAGCTTTACCTTGAATTCCTTTTTGGGACGGATGTACTGGGCCACGAAGGGGTCCCAGTAATGGGATTTCATAAATTCAATCATCAGGGATTTCGAAAAATTCGAAAACTGGTTGCTGATACTCACCCCCCCGATCAGGTACTCGTGCTCCGGGAACCTCAGGGTGGTATGCACGATCCCCTTCCAGAGCAGGAACAGGGGCATTGGCCGCTGCTGGTATTCTGCGACGATATACGCCCGACCCATTTCTATGGAGCGCTGCATCATGGGGTACAGCTCCGGCTCCACCCGGAAGAGTTCCTGCAGGTAAAACCCGTCGATTCCATATTCCCTGAAAATTTCAGACCCCATGCCCATGCGGTAGGCACCGACAATCTGCTTTTCGGCGTCGTCCCAGAGGAAGAGGTGGTAATAGTACTCGTCAAAGCGGTCCAGGTCCACAGAATTATTGGTCCCCTCCCCTATGGCCCGGAACGTGGTTTCCCGTTGCCGGCCGATCTCCTGCAGGATAAAGGGCATGTCTTTCTTTTGCGCCAGGAAAACTTCATAATTCTTGCTCTGCAGCAGCCTGCACTGCTTTTCCCTGAGCTTTTCGATTTCCCCCTCAATGACTTCGGTGCGAACGGCCGACACTATTTTCCTGGGGGGTTTGGGGATCTTTATGGCAGAGGGCAGCTGGTCGATAAGGCGTTCCTTCTCATAAGCGTTTGAAAGAATATAGGTCTTACGCCTGAGCAGGTCTGCAAAATCCTCAAGGGATTCATGTTCCTGCTGCAGCTGGAGCGGTATCGGCTGGCCAATCCGGACCTTGATGCTCCGGTTGTGCTGTGTGGCGAGTTCCGAAGGCAGCTTTGCCGTCCTGAAAAGTTCATTGATCCGAGAGAGGTGGTAAAACAACCGGCTGTTGCGGGCGTGGAAGTAAATCGGGACCACAGGGACCCCGGCCTTGCGGATCAGCTTGACCGCAGCTTCCTCCCAGGGTTTGTCCACGATGAGTTTTCCATCCCTGTAAGTGGATACCTCCCCGGCCGGGAAAATACCCAGGGGATGCCCTTCCCCAAGGTGGGCCATGGCCTTTTTAAACCCTGCAACGGAACTCTTGACATCCCTGTGGCTTTCAAAAGGGTTCACGGGCAGGATATAGGGTTCCAGGGGCTCGATGCGCTGCAGCAGGAAATTGGCGATGATTTTGTAATCAGGTCGTTTGGCAAGAAGGAGTTTGAGCAGCAGCACCCCGTCGATCCCGCCAAGGGGGTGGTTGCTGATGGTGATAAAGGGCCCTTCTTTCGGAAGGCGTTTGAAGTCCTCCTCAGGGATCTCAAAATGGATATCGTAATAGTCCAGGATGGCATCGAGGAACTCCGGCCCCGGCAGGTCCTTGTACTTCGAGTACACCCGGTTGATCGTGCTCATGCGGGTGAGCCGCATCAGCATCCAGCCAATCGCCGTACCCAGCGGGCCGTACTTGTCCAGTTGGACGGCACGCGCTACCTCCTTGGCAGAAACCAGACTCATATTGCTCGGGATTGAAGCGTTAAAGATATAAAAATGAGGCTGCCTTGCTTACGATTTTATCACAAGTTGCACAGTTTCCTTCCCACGCTGTTCCAACAGCACATCCCTGCCGTTTAAAACCGAATGTATCGCCCTGTCGTCAAAATGCCGGACGGTGTAGAGGGAGACGTCCTCCTGGTGCGTCACCCGGTACTTTCCCTTCAGATGCTGCAGCAATTCCGGCAACCGGCCAAAGCGGTTGTCAAAACACACCGAAAAGCTGATGGCGGAATTCTGGATCAGGTCAACCTTCATCTTATACTCGTGGAGCAACCTGAAGATCTCGCTGATATTCTCCTCCACGATAAACGAAAAATCGAGGGAAGACAGCTTCATGAGCACCTGCCCCTTTTTGAGGATAAAGCAGGGGGTTTTTGGTTCGATCCCCATGCCCTTGCCCACCTGGGTCCCGGGATCCGAAGGCTTCAGAAAGGACTTGACAAAGAGCGGGATCTCCTTGCGCTGCAAGGGTTGCAGCGTTTTGGGGTGGATTACCGTGGCCCCGTAAAAGGCGAGCTCAATCGCCTCCCTGTAAGAAATGCGGTTGAGCAAACGGGTCTCTTTGAAGTAGCGGGGATCGGCGTTCAGGACGCCGGGGACGTCCTTCCAGATGGTGACGGACCGGGCATTGAGGCAATAGGCGATGATCGCAGCCGTATAATCCGACCCCTCCCTGCCCAGGGTGGTGGTGAAATTGTTCTCGTCGCTGCCGAGGAACCCCTGTGTGATATAGAGCTTTGCATCTGCGGTTAAGGCTGCGGTGGCCTGCTGGGTCCGCTCCCAGTCCACCCGGGCGTCGCGGTAATTCGAATCCGTTTTGATCAGGTTTCGGACGTCCAGGAGCGTACTGGCGATTCCCTCCTGGTTCAGGTATTCGCTGATGATCCTCGTGGAAAGCAATTCCCCGTAACTGACCACCTGATCGTAGACAAAAGCGTACTTTGGCGATTTGTTCCACGCGAGAAAGCCCCTGATTTCATCAAAAAGGGTCCTGACCTCGCGGTAGACCCCGTGCCCTTCGGATGGGAACAATTCCCTGAGGATCGCCAGGTGGAAGGATTCGACCGCCTCAAGGGCCCCGGCAAGGGATTCCTTTTCCTGAAAGTAGGCGTCCACGACCCCTTCCAGGGCGTTGGTCATTTTTCCCATGGCGGAGACCACCAGGAATGTCCTTTCCGTACCTGTCTCCCGCAGCACCCGGAGCAGGTTCCGCACCCCTTCGGCATCCTTTACGGAAGCCCCCCCAAATTTATAGATCCTCATATTGATCGAGATAGGCGTCAATTCCGCGGGCGTCAAGCTGTACCAGGTTCCAGTCTTCGAGGATACGCGCGCCCCGGGCCTTATAAAAATCGATGGCGGGCTCATTCCAGTCCAGGACCTCCCAGCTGGCGCGCCGGGCACCCCGCTCTTTCGCATAACGGATTACCTCAGTAAGCAGGGCCCCACCAAGGCCACGGCCCCGGGCCTCTTCAGTCACGATGAGGTCTTCGAGGTGGATGACCAGGCCCTTCCAGGTTGAATACCTGGGGTAACACAGGGCCATGCCCAGGACTTTTCCGTGCGCCTCACCCACAAAACACTGGAATCTCGGGACCTGCCCGAATCCATCCGCCACCAGGTCCTCCCTGCTGACCTCCACGGCGTCAGGCTCCCGTTCGAAAACAGCAAGTTCCCGGATCAGCTCCAGAACAGCTCCCATATCCTCCGGCCTTGCCGGACGTATTATAAATTCGCTCATAGATTGCAAAGAAAACAATAAGTGGGTTAACAGCCCGTTCTCACCCATACGAAAACGTTCTAGTCTCACAAAATAACCGATCTTTGTGGTGATTAAAACCCAACCTCAGCCAATGCAGCAAAAAAAGAAAACCCTCGGGGAATTCATAATTGAGAACCAGACAGAGTTCAAGTATTCCTCTGGAGAGCTTTCCAAACTCATCAATGCGATACGCCTCGCGGCAAAAGTGGTCAACCACGAAGTGAACAAAGCCGGCCTGATCGACATCCTCGGCGCCTCCGGGGACACGAACGTACAGGGGGAAAACCAGCAAAAACTGGATGTCCTGGCCAATGAACGTTTTATCCAAACCCTTAAAAACCGTGAAATCGTCTGCGGTATAGCCTCCGAGGAAGAAGATGATTTTATCGCCATCAACAGCCTGGACAACCAGCACCAGAACAAATACGTCGTCCTGATAGACCCCCTCGACGGCTCATCCAACATCGATGTAAACGTTTCGGTCGGGACGATTTTTTCCATCTACAGGCGGGTAACCCCCATTGGCAGCCCGGTCACCCTTGAGGATTTCCTGCAACCCGGGATCAACCAGGTGGCTGCGGGCTATATCGTTTACGGGACCTCCACCATGCTGGTCTACACCACCGGACACGGGGTGAACGGGTTTACGCTGAACCCGGCCATCGGGACGTTCTACCTGTCCCATCCGGACATGAAGTTCCCCGATACCGGGACCATCTATTCGGTCAATGAGGGGAATTACATCCACTTCCCCCAAGGGGTAAAGGACTATATTAAATACTGCCAGATGGAAGAAGGGGACCGGCCGTATACCTCGCGCTACATAGGTTCCCTGGTCTCCGATTTCCACCGGAATATGATCAAGGGAGGTATTTACATCTATCCCAAAAGCAGTGTGAATTCCGACGGGAAACTCCGGCTCCTCTACGAGTGCAACCCTATGGCATTTATAGCCGAACAGGCGAACGGCAAGGCTTCTGACGGGTTTGGGCGCATTTTGGAGATCCAGCCGAAGGAACTGCATCAGCGGGTACCCTTTTTCTGTGGCAGCCGGTTGATGGTCGAAAAGGCCGAATCGTTTATGGCCCGGGGGGCCTGACTATTTTTCCATCAGGTAGAGGTAGTCTTCAAAAGGGATCTGTCCCTTGAAGATACTCAGGGACTTCTGTACCAGTTCACTGGCCTTTTTCGGAGGGAACCCTAACCCAATGGCGTATTTCTCCACCATCCCGACCTGCTCTCCCTCGATATCGTTATCCGCGAAGATGATCCTGAAAAAATCGTAGAGGCGTTCCAGTCGCTTTTCCATGTCCAGGGGGGTTTCAATCGGATACTTGTTCTCCTTTTTCATCACCTCCTTGTACTCCGAAGCCGTAATGTCCAACTTATCGGCGAAACGGTCCAGGATTTTCTTTTCCTCAGGGTTGATCTCCCCGTCGACAGCTGCGAGGGAGGCCATTGCCGCAAAGTGTGCCAGGTTTTTCCGGCTCTCGCTGCTTTCGTACAAATCTATTATAGGCATAGGCGCGATTTGTTGCAAATATACTTTTTTTACCTGCCCAAACCAGAGGGAAGCGCATCAATTCTGTCATTTGCCGGGCCCTTTTGGGCCATGGCCAAAAACCTGAATAATGCGTAACTTGGAGGCGCTATGAAAAAACCGCTTTTGGAATTTACGGACCGGGGCATTTACTGTGAGATCGCCGATGTTTACCTGGATCCG
This sequence comes from uncultured Robiginitalea sp., assembly GCA_964624565.1. Lineage (GTDB taxonomy): Bacteria > Bacteroidota > Bacteroidia > Flavobacteriales > Flavobacteriaceae > Robiginitalea. The sequence continues at coordinate 19,042 of CAZUZE010000005.1, read as the reverse complement.
TGGAAACCTGTCCCCAAAGCCCTGATCTCCCACGGGCACTCGGATCACAGTCGTCCGGGCCACGGGCAGTACATCACCCACCACAACAACATCCCCATCCTGAAACACCGTCTGGGGCCGGTACCTGTCGTCGGAGCGGGCTGGGGGGAACCCATACAAATCCGCGGGGCCCGGTTCAGTTTTCACCCCTCGGGACACATCGTGGGGGCCTCCCAAATCCGGGTGGAATACAGGGGGGAGGTCTGGGTCTTTTCGGGTGACTACAAAACCGAGGCTGATGGCCTGGCTACCCCGTTCGAACCCGTCCGCTGCCATACCTTCATCACGGAATGCACCTTTGGACTGCCGGCCTTTTCCTGGCGACCGCAGCAAGCCGTTATGGACGACATCAACACCTGGTGGTCCGGGGTCCGCCGTGAAGGCCGTACGGCTGTTTTATTTGCCTATTCCCTGGGAAAGGCACAACGCCTCCTGGCCCATTTGGACCCGGACATCGGCCTGGTTTACACCCATGGGGCCATCGAAAATATGACCGACGTGGTGAGGCCCCTGGTCGAGCTGCCGGCAACGAAGCGGATCACCAGGGAAACCCAAAAAAAAGAACTCGTCGGGAACCTCGTGCTGGCACCCCCCAGTGCGCATGGAAGTGCCTGGCTTCGAAAAATGGCGCCCTATGAGACTGCCTCGGCAAGCGGCTGGATGGCATTCCGGGGGGCACGCCGGCGCAGGGCCGTCGACCGCGGGTTTGTGCTGAGCGATCACTGCGACTGGTCCGGTTTGCTTCAAAGTATCCGGGCTACCGGGGCGGAACGCATTATCTGCACCCACGGGTACACGGATATTTTTGCGCGCTTCCTCAGGGAAGAGGGGTACGACGCCCGTACCGGGGCCACCCAGTACGAGGGGGAACTTGCGGAACTGGAGCAATCTGTCTGAATACAGGCTATGGAAGCATTTGCAAATCTGGTCAGGAAACTCGACACCAATACCAAAACGAATGCGAAGGTATCGGCCCTGGCAGACTACTTCCGTTCGGCCCCGGATCCGGACAAGGTATGGACGATCGCCCTGCTCTCCCACAGGCGTCCCCAGCGGCCTGTCAACGCCCGGTCACTTCGGGAATGGGCAGCCGAGCTGGCAGGCATCCCCGCCTGGTTGTTTGAGGAGAGTTACCACATTGTGGGGGACCTTGCGGAGACCATTGCCCTTGTGGTCCCCCCCGGCCCGGAGGGGACACAACCGCCGCTGGCCCTGAGTGAATACCTGAGTGAATTCCCATCCCTGAAGCAGCGCACTGAGGCCGAGAAAAAAGCGTTTCTGCTGGGGCACTGGTCCCGTATGGACTATTACCAGCGCTTTGTATTCACCAAGCTTTTTACCGGGGGGTTCCGCATCGGGATCAGCCAGAAACTGATGACCCGGGCCCTCTCCATGGCCACGGGCATGGATGAGGAACTGCTCGCCTTCCGCCTGATGGGCAACTGGGACCCGGCCACCATATCCTTTGAACACCTGGTGCTCCGACCCCAGCGGGAGGAACAGCATTCCAAACCCTTTCCGTTTTACCTGGCCTATCCGCTGGAAGACACCCCGGAGGCCCTCGGCCCACCCTCTGACTGGATCATGGAACACAAATGGGACGGGATCCGCGCCCAGCTCATTGTCCGGAACCGCACCCTTTTTATCTGGAGCCGGGGAGAGGAACTGGTCACCGATCAGTACCCTGAATTGCACGGGCTGACCGAAGCCCTTCCGGATGGGACCGTCCTGGATGGGGAACTCCTTCCCTTTCCCGGCGGCCGGGTGGGCAGCTTCAAGGACCTTCAAAAGCGCCTGGGGCGCAAAAAAGTAAGTGCCCGCCTCCTGAAAGAGGTTCCCGTAATCCTGAGGGCCTATGATTTGTTGGAATGGGAGGGCGCAGACATCCGCAGCGAACCCTTCCGGTACAGAAGGGATAAACTGGAAGCCCTCCTGGGGAGCGTCTTAGCCAGAGGGGAGGTACCTCCCCTGGATATCTCCCCTGCAGCGGAAATCGCGACCTGGGAACGGGCCCGGGAAGAACGGGAAAAATCCAGGGAAAAGCATTCGGAAGGCCTGATGCTCAAGCGCCTTGACGCCCCCTACCGGACGGGGCGCAAAAAAGGGGACTGGTGGAAGTGGAAAACGGACCCCTACACCGTGGATGCCGTGCTCACCTATGCCATGAGGGGCCACGGGCGCCGCACAAACCTTTTTACCGACTACACCTTTGCGCTGTGGGACGAGAATGCCTCAGGGGAACGCGAACTGGTCACCTTTGCCAAGGCTTATTCCGGGCTGACCGACGCAGAGCTGAGGGCGGTGGATGCCTGGATCAAAAAGAACACCCTGGAACGGTTCGGGCCGGTCCGGGCCGTAACCCCTTACCACGTCTTTGAAATTGCCTTTGAGGGCATTGCCCGCTCGACCCGTCACAAAAGCGGGGTGGCCACCCGCTTTCCGCGAATCGTCCGCTGGCGAAAGGACAAGACAGCCGAAGAAGCGGATACCCTGGCCGATTTAAAACTCCTGATTCCCTGAAGATGCCCGCCCCCCAAGCAAATGAGATCTGGATTTCAAAGGCGGAGGAGTGGTTCCGCCAGCAGGGGTGGACCCCGTTTGAATTCCAGCGCCAGACCTGGGAAGCCTTTCTCTCCGGCAGGAACGGCCTGCTCAATGCCCCTACCGGGAGTGGCAAAACCTTCGCGCTCTGGTTTCCCATCCTGCTCCGATACCTGAGGGAACAGGCAGAGGGGGGTACCACGCCCCCGGCCGGGCTGAAAGCCGTCTGGATCACCCCGCTTCGGGCCTTATCCGAAGAAATCCGACAGTCTGCCGAGCGGATTATCAGGGACCTGGAAATCCCTTTTACAGTGGGTATCCGTACCGGGGACACCTCCCAGGCAGACCGGGCGCGGCAGCGAAAAAAAATGCCGGACCTGCTGATCACCACCCCGGAGAGCCTGCATTTGTTACTGGCCTCCAAAGGCTATGCCCAGACGTTCAGCCGATGCTTTGCCCTGGTAGTCGATGAATGGCACGAGCTGCTGGGAAGCAAGCGGGGCGTCCAGGTGGAACTGGCCCTGTCCCGCCTGAAAACGGTTTCTCCGGGATTGAAAATATGGGGGATCTCGGCGACCATCGGGAACCTCGGGCAGGCCCGGGAAGTCCTGCTCGGGCCGGCTTCGGAGGCCCTGGCCAATTCCGTCCTGATCCGGGCCAACCTGAAAAAACAAATCACCGTGCGCAGCATCCTTCCCGAGACGATGGACAAGTTCCCCTGGAGGGGGCACCTCGGGCTGCACCTGCTCGATTCCGTCATGGAAATCATCTCGTCCAGCCGGACCACCCTGATCTTTACCAATACGCGGAGCCAGTGTGAAATCTGGTTTCAGAAACTGCTGGAGCGGTATCCGGAGCTGGCCGGTGAGATCGCCATGCACCACGGGAGCATAAACAAGGAGACCAGGCTGTGGGTGGAACAGGCCATTCGCGATGACCGCCTGCGGGCGGTTGTCTGTACCTCCAGCCTGGACCTGGGGGTGGATTTTGCACCGGTCGAAACCGTCATCCAGATCGGGGGACCGAAAGGGGTCGCCCGGTTCCTGCAACGGGCAGGTCGCAGTGGCCACCGCCCCGGGGAGGAAAGCCTCATCTACTTCCTCCCCACCCACGCCATTGAACTGATCGAAGCAGCTGCCCTGAAAAAAACGGTGGATGGGGACGGGATTGAAGACAGGCTCCCGTACCTGAACAGCTTTGATGTCCTGGTGCAGTACCTCACCACCCTTGCGGTTTCCGATGGGTTCCTCCCCGGGGACATTTTCCGGGAGGTACAGGGGACCTTCTGCTTCCAGGCCATGACCCGGGAACAATGGGAATGGCTTTTGAAATTCCTGGTCCTGGGCAGCCAAAGCCTCCACAGTTACGACGAATACAAAAAAGTGGAAGTGCTGGAAGACGGGTGGTTGAAGGTGACCAACAGGGGGGTGGCCATGCGGCATCGCTTTCAGATCGGGACCATCGTGGGGGATGCAGACCTTACGGTCCGGTATCAGAAGGGCGGGTATATCGGAAGCGTGGAGGAATGGTTTGCCTCCCAGCTGCAGAGCGGGGACGTATTTACCTTTGCCGGCCGGAACCTCGAGTTCCTCCGGATACGCGAAATGCAGGTGCTCGTGCGGAACTCTAAACAGAAAACGACCCGGGTCCCGAGCTGGATGGGGGGCCGCCTGACCCTTTCTGCCCAAATGTCGGATCTGCTCAGGCAGGAACTCTACACCGCCTTCCTGCCCGAGAGTGAACAATCCCGGGAGATCCAGAGCCTGAAACTCCTTTTTGAGCGACAGCGGCTTGAGAGCATCGTACCCCGCCCGGGGGAATTCCTGATCGAAACGTTCCGGACCCCGGACGGCTACCACCACATTTTTTACCCCTTTGAGGGTCGATTTGTCCACGAGGCGATGGCGAGTTTGCTCAGTTACCGGATCAGCCTGCTCTCCCCCATTACCTTTTCCCTTGCCTATAACGACTATGGTTTCGAGCTCCTGTCCGACCAGCAGGTGGATATGGCCATGGTACTGGACAACGACCTTTTTTCACCCAGGTACCTGATGGAGGACCTTCAGAAGAGCCTGAACGCCACGGAAATGGCCCGTCGCAAATTCCGGGATATCGCAGTGATCAGCGGACTCGTCTTTTCCGGCTATCCCAAAAAAGGGATCAAGCTCAAACACCTCCAAAGCAGTTCCCAGCTGCTCTTCGAGGTTTTCAGGGATTACGAACCCGACAACCTTTTGTTTCAGCAGGCGTTCCGGGAAACCTTTGAACACCAGCTGGAGGAAGGGCGCCTGAGGCAGGCCCTGGAACGGATCGGGTCCCAGGAACATATCTGGAAGCCGTGTAAGACCCCGACGCCATTTTCATTTCCGATCATCACCGACAGGCTGAGGGAAAAACTCTCCAGTGAGAAACTCGCGGACCGCATCCTCAGGATGACCCGGAAATTGTCGGGCTGAAACCCGGTCGGGCTGGTTTTTGTCCCGAAGGGGGAATCAGTACCTTTGAACGCATGACACACACAGTTGATTTCGGAGGGGAAACCCTGTTGCTGCACCCCTGGGGCGCCCTCTACCGGGAGCATGCGCGGCAGCTGCTGTTGAGTGACCTGCACCTGGGCAAAATCAGTCATTTTCGCAAGCACGGGGCGGCCGTCCCGCTAAAGGCCATCCGGCGGAATTTTGAACGCCTGGATGACCTGCTCGCCCGGTTCGAGCCGGAGACCATCGCTTTTTTGGGAGACCTCTTTCATTCCCATATGAACCGGGAGTGGGAGCTGTTCGGGCAATGGGTCGCATCATGCCCTGTGGAGATCATCCTTGTGGAAGGGAACCACGACATCCTCGGGCCGGTCCCCTATGAAGCAATTGGCATCCGTGTCCTCCCGGCCCTGGTTTCAGGGGCATTTACCATGACACACCATCCGCTTGAGGGTTTCGAAGGGTATAATATCGCAGGCCATATCCACCCGGCTGTCCGCCTCACAGGGCCGGGCCGGCAATCCCTCCGCCTGCCGTGCTTCCACTTTCGCAACCGGCAGTTGATCCTCCCCGCCTTCGGGGCATTCACGGGAAGCCACCTTATGAAAAACCAGCCCGGCGACCAGGTCTATGCCCTTGCCGGGGATTCAATAGTTCCCCTCCAGACCGCCCCTGCCGGGAAATTTTAGCTTCCCCGCAGCCGGATGCCCTTCCCTCCCGATTTAGGGGATATGTTTTGTGCGGGCCGTATCTGAGGCGTACTTTTGCACAAAATTCCTGCCCTTGGACCTGGACCATATCCGCAAGTGTTTTACGAATGCCCCCGCTTTCGGGCAATTGCAGGAATCCCTTGCCCAACCCCAGGCGAGGATCCACCTGAAGGGGCTGACGGGCTCAGCGCTTTCCTTCCTGGTATCGGAGAGTTTCAAAACGGCTGAAAAGCCCTTTTTGCTCGTGCTGAACGACAAGGAAGAGGCCGCCTATTTCCTGAACGACCTCGAAGGGTTGCTCGACCGGGAAACCGTCCTGTTCTACCCGGGGAGCTACCGCCGCCCTTACGATATCGAAGCCACCGACAATGCCAATGTCCTCCTGCGGGCGGAGGTGCTCAGCCGGATCAGTTCCCGCAGGAAGCCCGCCCTGATAGTGACCTACCCGGACGCGCTTTTCGAAAAGGTGGTCACCCGGAAGGAACTCGAAAAAAACACCCTGAAAATCTCAAAAGGGGATGCACTTTCCCTGGATTTTCTAAACGAAACCCTGTTTGAATACCACTTCAAGCGGGTGGATTTTGTTTCCGAGCCCGGGGAATTTTCGGTTCGGGGGGGGATCCTCGATGTGTTTTCCTTTTCACACGACGAACCTTACCGCCTGGAATTCTTCGGGGATGAAATCGAAAGCATCCGGAGCTTTGACGTGGAGACCCAGCTCTCGACCGCCCAGGTTTCAAAAATCTCGGTCCTGCCCAATGTAACCGATAAGTTGTTGCACGAATCCCGGGTGAGCTTTCTGGAGTACATTTCCCCGGACACGGTGGTGCTGCTCAAAAACCCTTCCCTCTGCCGGGGACGGCTGGACCAGCTGTTCGAAAAGGCCAGGGGCGCTTTTGACAAACTCCCGGGGGAACTCAAACACGCCAGTCCCGAGGCCCTGTTCCTGGATGGCCCGGACTTTGGAAAAACCCTGGGCGGGTTCCGGGAGGTCAGCCTGGAGGGGGGGCTGTCCGGGGAAGGCGCGGCTCCGGTGGAAATCAGCTTTCCCACGCGCCCGCAACCGGCCTTCAACAAACACTTTGACCTGCTCCTGGAGGCCCTGCAGCAAAACCGCGACGCGGGGATGAAGAACCTGATTTTCTGCGCGAGCGAACAACAGGCCCGGCGGTTCCACGATATTTTTGACGAGATCGGCCACGATGTCCCCTACACTACCCTGGTCCATCCCCTCTACCAGGGTTTTGAATCCGAATCCCTGGGCCTTTGCTGCTATACGGACCACCAGATCTTTGAGCGTTACCACCGGTTTTACCTGCGAAACGGGTACGCCAAAAAGCAATCCATTACGCTCAAGGAACTCAACAAACTCGAAGTGGGGGACTACGTCACCCATATCGACCACGGGATCGGGACCTTCGGGGGGTTGAAAAAGATCGAGGTGGAGGGCAAACAGCAGGAGGCGATCAAGCTTGTCTACGGCGACCGGGACATCCTTTATGTCAGCATCCACTCCCTGCACAAGATCGCCAAGTACAACGGGAAGGACGGGACCAGGCCCAAGATCTACAAACTCGGCTCGGCGGCCTGGAAAACCCTGAAGCAAAAGACCAAAAGCCGCGTTAAAAAGATCGCTTTCGACCTGATACAGGTCTATGCCAAAAGGCGGCTGAAACAGGGGTTCCAGTATGGCCCGGACAGCTACCTGCAGCACGAGCTGGAAGCTTCCTTCCTCTTTGAGGATACCCCGGACCAGAGCGCGGCCACGGAGGCCATCAAAAAGGATATGGAAAGCCCCATGCCCATGGACCGGCTGGTTTGCGGGGATGTGGGGTTCGGGAAAACCGAAGTGGCCATCCGGGCCGCTTTCAAAGCCGTCGACAACGGGAAGCAGGTGGCCATCCTCGTCCCCACCACCATCCTGGCCTTTCAGCATTACCGCACCTTCAGCGAGCGGCTGAAGGAGATGCCCGTAAGCGTGGACTACCTCAACCGGTTCCGCTCTGCCGGGGACCGTAAAAAACTGCTCGAGGGGCTGTCCTCAGGTTCCCTGGATATCGTGATCGGTACCCACCAGCTCGTGGGGAAAAACATCGTCTTTAAGAACCTGGGGCTGCTCATCGTGGACGAAGAGCAGAAGTTCGGGGTCGCGGTCAAAGACAAGCTCAAGGCGCTAAAGGAGAACGTGGACGTCCTTACCCTGACGGCGACCCCAATCCCTCGGACCCTGCAATTCAGCCTGATGGCGGCCCGGGATCTGTCCGTAATCAACACGCCCCCTCCCAACCGCTATCCCATTGAAAGCCATGTCATCCGCCTGCATGAGCCGACCATACGCGATGCGATCAGCTATGAAATCCAGCGGGGCGGTCAGGTGTTTTTTGTCCATAACCGCATCGAAAATATCCGGGAGGTTGCCGGGATGCTGCAGCGCCTTGTCCCCGACGCCAAGATCGGCATCGGCCACGGGCAGCTGGACGGAAAGAAACTGGAAGCCCTGATGCTCGACTTTATGAACGGGGAATTCGACGTGCTGGTCTCGACCACCATCATAGAAAGCGGGCTGGACGTCACCAACGCCAATACGATCCTGATCAACAACGCCAATAACTTCGGCCTGAGTGACCTGCACCAGATGCGCGGGCGGGTGGGCCGCAGCAACAAAAAGGCCTTTTGCTACTTCATCACCCCGCCCGTGGAAGTCATGACCCCCGAGGCCCGGAAGCGCATTGAAGCCCTGGAACAGTTTACCGAGCTGGGTAGCGGGTTTAACATTGCGATGAAGGACCTGGAAATCAGGGGGGCCGGTGACCTGCTCGGGGGCGAGCAGAGCGGGTTTATCAATGAAATCGGGTTTGAGACCTACCAAAAAATCCTGGCCGAGGCCATAGAGGAACTGAAAGAAGAGGAATTCCGGGAGCTCTACAAGGACCAGAAAGACCGCAAGGGTCCCTTTGTGAAAGAGGTTCAGATCGACACGGATTTTGAACTCCTTTTCCCGGACGATTATATCAATTCCGTCTCAGAACGCCTCAGCCTGTACACCGAGTTGAACGAGGTGGCAGACCCGGTAGCCCTGCAGGAATTCCGCAGCCGGCTCCACGACCGTTTCGGCCCCCTGCCCGGGCAGGCTGCCGACCTCCTGGATACGGTTCGCCTGAAGTGGGCGGCAGCCGAACTGGGGATTGAAAAACTCGTTTTGAAAAATGGGGGGTTCACAGGCTATTTTATCGCCGATCAGCAATCGGATTTTTATCAGACCTCCCGCTTTGGAAACATCCTGAGCTATTTGCACGCCCACCCCGCCAGGGGCCGCCTGAAAGAAAAACAGACCCGGAAAGGGCTGCGGTTGCTGCTCACTGCCAGCGGCGTGGATTCCGTACAGGGGGCCCTGAAGGTCCTGGAACCCCTGGCCGCCGGGACCGGGGTTGCCGTGGATGGGTAAGGACTCCGGCCTGCCAGGGGATGCCTGCCCCTTCCCTGGGGATCTTTAGGGAACTCGGGGGATGGTGCGAATCGGGTGAATTCCCTATCTTTAAAAGCCAAGAAATCCATACCGATGAAGCACCTTTTCCTACTCCTTACTGCCTTTTGCCTGTCCGGCCCTGCGGCCCTGTCCCAGGAAGTGGATTCCCTCTACATGACCCGGCATTACGACCTGAACGAATACCGCATCCCCATGCGGGACGGGGTCGAATTGTTCACAGTGGTCTACACGCCAAAGGACAAGGGGGCTGAGTATCCCATCCTGATGAACCGCACCTGTTACAACGCGTCGAATTACACGGACTACAAGGTGAGCCGCTATCCCTCCGCCTACCTGGTCAGGGACGGCTACATCCTCGTTTACCAGGATGTTCGGGGAAGGTATATGAGCGACGGGACCTTTGACAATATGCGGCCAAACATCCCGGGGAACGACCCGGCGAACAAAACGGATATAGACGAAAGCTCAGATACCTGGGACACCATTGAATGGCTGATCAACAACATACCCAACAACAACGGAAAGGTGGGTATGTACGGGATTTCCTATCCCGGCTTTTATACGGCGGCCGCCCTGCCGGACGCCCATCCGGCCCTGAAGGCCTCATCGCCCCAGGCGCCGATTGCCGATTTTTTCTTTGATGATTTTCACCACCAGGGGGCCTACCTGCAGAGTTACACGGCTGCCTTTGCCGTCTTCGGATACCAGAAAGAGGAGCGGACCCGTACGCCCTGGTATTTGGACAAAATCAGGCGCTTTTACGAAAACCCGGCTGCCGATGGCTATGACTTTCAACTGAGCCTGGGGCCCCTGAAGAACATCACGGAAACCTATCATTTCGACAATTTCTTCTGGCAGCAGATCATCTCCCACCCCAATTACGACGAGTTCTGGCAAAAACGCAATATCCTGCCGCACCTGAAGGGAATCGACCATGCGGTCCTGACCGTAGGGGGCTGGTTCGATGCGGAGGACCTGTACGGGCCCCTGAACATCTACAAGCGCATCGAATCCGAGAACCCAAAAGCCCAGAATACAATCGTGATGGGACCATGGGACCATGGCGGCTGGGCCCGGGAACGCGGAAAAACGACCCACAACCACATCTATTTCGGGGACAGCATCTCCACCCATTTCCAGAGGGAAGTCGAACGCAACTTTTTCAACCACCACCTCAAAGGCACCGCCGGCACACCCCTGCCGGAAGCCTATATGTTCGACACAGGCACCAAGGAATGGAAGAGCTTCCAGCAGTGGCCCCCGGCGTCCATACCCCAGGTTTCCTTTTATTTCGGGGAGGACGGGAGCCTGTCGATGGACCTCCCCCAAAATGAGAAAGCGGTCTTTGAATACGTGAGCGACCCGGCGAAACCCGTGCCCTATACCTCGCAAACCGAAGGCCTTACCTTTACCCCCCGCCGTTTTATGAGTGATGACCAGCGCCATGCCGCCCGCAGGCCGGATGTGCTCACTTTCACAACACCCCCCCTGACCGATCCGAAAACAATTGCCGGGGAAATAATGGCGAAACTAAAGGTTTCAATGACCGGCACGGATGCGGATTTTATCGTGAAGCTGATCGATGTATATCCCCAGGACCACCCGAACTACGAACACAACCCGGAGAATATCGTCATGGGCGGGTACCAGCAACTCGTTCGGTCCGAAGTCTTCCGTGGACGTTTCCGAAACAGCTTTGAAAACCCGGAACCCTTTGTGCCCGGGGAGATCAGCGATGTAAACTTCCGGCTGCAGGATGTGCTTCACACCTTTAAGGAAGGCCACCGCATCATGATTCAGATCCACAGTACCTGGTTTCCCTACATCGACCGGAATCCCCAGAAATACGTGGACAACATCTATGAGGCCGATGCCTCCGATTTTATAAAATCGACCATCCGGGTCCACGGGAATTCCGTGATCGAAGCCGGGGGAAATGTAGGGGCAACTCCTGCGACAACCGAGTTGGAGGGTTTCATCAAGGGGTAGGCGATTGGAAGGGGACGGGTGATTTTTGAGAGTTGCCCCGATCAGAGGTTCTTAAGGTTCTTGATCACGGCAAACGCCCCTTCCACCTGGGCTTCATCGACCAGGACGGTAAACTCATTGGTGGTGGAGATCACTTCGAACAATACGATCCCCTCCCAGGCGAGGCGCTGAAAGATAAAGTAATAAATCCCAGGTACCGATACGTTTTCCGGGGGAAGCCTCACGGTGACTGAGGAAAGGTTTTCCACTTTCTGCACAAGCCGTTCCTCCCGGAAGTACTCCTCCACAGCCGGCCCCATACTGCTGCTGACGACGATATTCAATTCGTCCACACCACGGGAAGAGGTATAAAAAACCCCCTGTTCGGATTCGATGGTTTCCAGCAGGCGGACCTGGTTCCTCAAAATGGTGTCCGACACCCGAAAGGTGTAATCCGAAAGGGAGGAGCGCACCGTTATCTCCCCAATGTCCCGGAGGACTTTGAGTATGCGATGGGTTGCCCGGAATTCCAGCTGGTCCGAAAGACGGGTAAGCGCCATGACGACTGCCCCGTTTCGTACCTCCTTGTCAAGCCCTGCCTCGATTTCCGATTGGATTTGACGGGAGAGTGCCGTTAGGTTGATGATTCCCTGGGACAGCGCAAATTGCAGGAAGGGCTTGCACCGGATGTACTCCTCTACTGCTGAGGCAATGGTCTTCATTCTTTTTTTGTCAAATGTAACAATATGTTATGAGTATAACTTCTTGTCAAAAGTGGTAGAAGGCGTTCTGAAGATGCTCCAACCGATACGCGCCGCGTTGCCCGAGGACCAGGATAATATCAAAGCGAACTTCGACCTCCAGGCCCCGTTCCCGGACAAAATGGTCCGCTGCCTTTACCAGTCTTCTGATTTTGGCCCTGGATACAGTGTGTGAAAGGGGTTCATAGAAGCCATGTGAACGGGTTTTTACTTCAACCACGGCCAAAACGCCGTCCCTCAGGGCGAGGATGTCGATTTCAGCTTTGCGAAATCGGTAATTTCGGGCCGTAATCCTGTATCCCTGGCCCCTGAGATAGGCCGCAGCCGCCTCTTCCCCGTCCAACCCCTGACGGTAATGCGCCGCAAGTCCCTCCCCGCCCACTATTTCATCCCAAAAAATGCCATTCGTCGAAAAAACAGGCAATTCAACGCAAAAACATAGCAGTGCGCATATCTTCGCCCTGCCCTTTATCGAAAAACCATAAACCGGGATACTATGCCCAGGTGCAAGGCGTTAAAAAAGAGTCCCGGACCCTAAGAACCTGCTTACCCTGCTATGACAATGTATTTCGAGAACTGTAATACGGCCCCCCTTACCCCATATACCGCCCCCCTGGACCGGAACCAGGTTCAGCACCTTTACAGACGGGTCGGTTTTGGGGCCTCTGTCCAAACAGTGGACCAGGCGGTGGGGCAGACCGCAAGCCAGTTAGTGGATTCCCTCATTGACCAGGCCCTGAACCTCCCCCCGATCCCTGCCCCGGAATGGGCGCTTTGGAACCGGGATAACTACCCGTCGGACAACGACCTGGCCCGCCCGCTGATCCGGGCCCATATTGACACCCTTGCCCTGGAATACACCAGGGGCCTGCTGACCGGGAATCTTAGGGACCGCCTCAGTTTTTTCTGGAGCAACCATTTTGTGACGGAACTGGACGTTTACGACAGCCCCGCCTTCCTCTACGAGTACGTCAATTGCCTGCAGCGCAATGCCCTGGGCAACTTCAAAACCTTCGTAAGCGAAATCGGGCTGACCAATGCCATGCTCTTCTACCTGGACGGGGCCTTCAACAACGGGCGAAACCCGAACGAGAACTACGCCCGGGAACTCTTTGAGCTCTTCACCCTTGGTGAGGGCAACGGCTATACCGAGGAGGATGTCATCGAAACCTCCAGAGCACTGTCCGGGTACACCGAACGCGGTGAAGTCAGGTGGACGCCGGTAACCTTTGACGCAACGGCTTTTGACCCCGGACCAAAAACGATCCTGGGACAAACCGGGAACTGGGGATACGACGATGTGATCGACATCCTGTTCCGGGAGCGCCCCCAGGAGATCGCCGGTTTTATCTGCCAGAAGCTCTACGAATTTTTTGTGCATCCCGATTCCAATGACGCCTCCGGAAATGCCCAGTCCATTATTTCAGGCATGGCCGCGACCTTCCTGGCGAATGACTTTGAACTCGTCCCGGTCCTGTCCGAACTCTTCAAAAGCCAGCACTTTTTCGACGACAATGCCATCGGGGTCATCATCAAAAGCCCGTTCGACCTGTTCCTCAATTTGATCAATGAATCAGGGTTTGCCTATTCCGATACCAACCTGTCCTTCACGCGTGAATCCGGCAGGTTGCTCGGTCAGGAACTGTTCGACCCCATTGACGTGGCCGGCTGGCAGCGCAACCGCAGCTGGATCAACACGAATTTCATGATCGGGCGATGGCTGACATCTGAAGTCCTGATACAGGGCTTTTTCCAGGAGAACCCGGAACAATTCCGAACCCTGGCCATGGCGGCGGTCGGACCTGCCAACAGCAAGACGAGTAACCCCGAAACCGTGGTAAGGGCCCTTGTGGATAAATTCCTGCCCAAGGGCCTTCTCACCGCCCAGGAGTTTGAAAACGCCCTGTCGGTGTTCAAGATAGAAGACGTCCCCGGAAACTATTACGGCCCTGATTATGTCGAGGGAGGTTTGAGCCTTTGGATGCTGGCTGTGAGTATGGAAGTCCCTCAGCAGGTATTTCTGCTGCTCCTGCACCTGGCGCGGCAACCTGAATTCCAGTTAAAATAAACCTACTTATATGTGTCATACTCATAACCCCATCCCCCGTAAAGACCGTGCCAGCCACGACCAGGAGCACACCGTCTGGAGTCGTCGGTCCTTCCTCCAGGCCTTGGGGATTGCCGGTTCGGGTTCACTGATGCTGGGAGGGAACATCCTCTCGGCTTCCTCCCCCTCCCCCCTGACCTCAGCCATTGCAAATGCAGAAGGGGACGGCATCCTCATCCTGATCCGCCTCTCCGGGGGCAATGACGGGCTCAGTACGGTGATCCCGATCGAACAGTACGACAGCTATGCGAACGCACGCCCGAATATTTATATCCCGGAGAGCAAAATCATCAAGCTGACCGATGAATTTGGTATTCCCTCCTATATGCAGGCCCTGGAACGACTCTGGGGCGAGGGGCAGTTCAAGGCCGTCCACGGCGTCGGGTACGAAAACCAGAGCCTATCCCATTTCACCGGTTCCGACATCTATGCCAATACCGACCTGACCACGACCGGCTTCAGCGGCCTGAACACCGGCTGGATGGGGCGGTACTTCGAAAACATTTACCCCGAATACCTGATCAATCCCCCGGCCGCCCCGGCGGCCGTGCAGATCGGGAACTTCGGGAACCTCGTGTTCGAAGGTGAGGAAACCAACTACGCCTTTGTAACCTCAAACATCGACCAGCTGGAGGAAATTGCCGAATCCGGCGTGCAGTACAGCATGGATCCCCAGCTCTACGGAAATTGCATGTACAGCGACCAGATCCGCTTCCTCAGGGGCGTGGCCAACACCACCTATGAGTACTCCGGGGTAATCCACGACGCCTATGAACGCGGGCAGAACCAGGTGGAGTACCAGGACAATAACTTTGCGCGGCAGCTCGCCCTTCTGGCGCGGCTGATCAAGGGGAATCTCGGCACCAGGGTCTATATGATTTCCATGGGTGGTTTCGATACGCACGGAAACCAGCCCCTGGCACACGAGCGCCTGATGTCCAATCTCTCCGTGGCCGTAAACAACTTTTACGAAGACCTTTCCTTTACCCGGCAGGACGACAAAGTCCTGAGCATGACGTTTTCCGAATTCGGCAGGCGGATCTTCGAAAATGGCTCCAACGGGACGGACCACGGGAAGGCAGCCCCAACCCTCTTTTTCGGCTCCGGCCTCAAAGGCAGTGCCTTTGTAGGGGAACACCCCTCCCTGGACAGCCCGAACAACCGGGGGAACCTGGAGTACACCATGGACTTCCGGGACCTTTATGCCACCGTGCTGGCCGAATGGCTCTGCGTGCCGATACCCCTGGTGGAACAGCATCTGCTGGACCACCCCTACAGCCCTGTAAACCTCGGGTTCAACTGCAGTGGCGTCGAATTCCCGGACGTCGCCTACAGCGACCAGCCGCATACCCCGCCGACTTCCGGACCGGGTTCGGATCCGCTGCCGGACCTGCCCGCAGAGGGCCCGCTGGACGGGATCGTACACCGGCCGTATTACCCCGAGGAATCCAATCCGCACATCCACCTGGAAATGCCCTTTTCAGCCCATGTGGACATTACACTGTTCAACATCCTGGGTCAGAAGGTCGGCACCCTGTATAACGAAATGCTCATGGGGGGGTCCCTCGACATCAATGTGAGGGACCGGATCCCAAAGCATCTGGCTACCGGAAAATACATTTACCGAATCAATGTCAGGGGCCAGAACATGGCCAAATCCCTGATGGTTTCCTGAAGGCGGGAAACGCTCTGCTGTTGCCCCCGGACACCGGACGCCCCGGATTTTATATCTGTCCGGTGTCCCGGGGGCTTTTCTTTGTCCGCCGGGTTGGAGCCCCCTCCTAATTTTGGTTATTTTTGTGGCTTATAGCTGACAGCCATGACCCATCCCGAAGGATCCTTTAAAAGGACTACCGTTACTGCTGCCCTCCCCTACACCAACGGCCCGATCCACATCGGTCACCTGGCAGGGGTATATGTGCCTGCGGATATCTATTGCCGTTTCCTCCGCCTGACGGGCCGGGAGGTCCTCTTTGTCTGTGGCAGCGACGAACACGGGGTGGCCATCCCGATGAAGGCCAAGAAAGAAGGGGTCAGCCCGGAGGAATTGATCGACAAGTACCACGGGATCATCAAAACCTCCTTTGCGCAGTTCGGCATTTCCTTTGACAACTATTCCCGCACCTCGGCCGGGATTCACAGGGAGACGGCCTCGGAGTTTTTCAAACAGCTATACGAACAGGGCGATTTCCTGGAGGAAACGGGGCTGCAACTCTACGACGCCCAGGCCGAACAGTTCCTGGCAGACCGCTTTGTGACCGGGACCTGTCCGAAATGCGGGTATGAGGAGGCCTACGGGGACCAGTGCGAACACTGTGGTTCTTCCCTGAACGCCACGGACCTGATCAACCCGAAATCCGTCCTGACCGGGGCTTCGCCTGTGATGAAGGAGACGCGTCACTGGTACCTCCCCCTCGACAGGTACGAAGGGTTTCTGACTGACTGGATCCTCAGGGGCCATAAGGACGACTGGAAACCCAACGTGTACGGGCAATGCAAATCCTGGATTGACGACGGCCTGAAACCACGTGCGGTGACCCGGGATCTCGATTGGGGGATCCCCGTACCCGTGCCCGGGGGTGAAGGCAAGGTCCTGTATGTCTGGTTCGATGCCCCGATAGGCTATATCTCGGCTACGAGGGAGTGGGCTGCCCGGGAGGGAAAAGACTGGGAACCGTATTGGAAAGACCCCCAAACCCGCCTGCTCCATTTTATCGGGAAGGACAACATCGTGTTCCACTGCATCATCTTTCCGAGCATGCTGAAGGCCCACGGCGGATATATCCTGCCGGACAACGTCCCGGCCAACGAGTTTTTGAACCTCGAGGGCAGGAAGCTTTCCACTTCGCGCAACTGGGCGGTCTGGCTGCATGAATACCTGGTGGATTTTCCCGACATGCAGGACGTGCTGAGGTATGTACTGACAGCCAACGCCCCGGAAACCAAGGACAACGACTTTACCTGGAAGGATTTTCAGGCGCGCAACAACAATGAACTGGTCGCGATTTTCGGGAATTTTGTAAACCGGGTGGTCGTGCTGACCCATAAATATTTCGACGGCCTCGTCCCGGATGGGGCAAACCTGGGCGAAACTGACCGGGAGGCGCTCAACGCACTATCGGGTTTTCCGCAGCGGATTGAAGACAGCCTGGAGCGCTTCCGGTTCCGGGAAGGCCTCCAGGAGCTTATGAACCTGGCCCGGATGGGGAACAAATACCTGGCCGATGAAGAGCCCTGGAAAAAAATCAAAGAGGACCCCCGGCGGGTAGGGGCCACCCTGTACACGGCCCTGCAGGTGGCTGCAGCCCTCTCGGTCCTCTCGGAACCCTTCCTGCCCTTTACAGGCAATAAGCTGCGACGGATGCTGAATTTTGATCAGCTGGAACGCATCCCGGACTGGGCCGGACTGGCGGAAGACCCGCAACCGCTGCCATCCGGGCATCGGGTCAATCCGGCAGAGCTGTTGTTCCGGAAAATCGAAGATCCGGAAGTGCAGGCCCAACTCGACAAACTCATGCAGACCAAAAAAGACAACGAAATGACAGCATCCGCCCTCCCTCCCCAAAAAGAAACGATCGATTACGAGGCCTTTTCCAGGCTCGACCTTCGGGTAGGCACCATCCTGACGGCCGAGAAAATGCCAAAAGCCAAAAAGCTTATTGTAATGACCGTGGATACGGGGCTCGATACGCGGACCATCATCTCGGGAATTGCGGAACACTATGAGCCTGAATCCCTTATCGGCAAAAAAGTGACTGTGCTGGTCAACCTGGCCCCCAGGCCCCTGAGGGGCGTGGAGAGCCAGGGGATGATCCTTTTGGCCGAAAACCCGGATGGGAAATTGATTTTCGTCACCCCGGAAGAGGCTGAAGCGGGAAACGGGGCCCCCATTACCTAGGATTCAAAGGCAGGTTCCCTTCCCCCTGGCCAATAGTTACTTGTCGATCCGGACCGCATTTTGTATTTTAAGGCAAAAACTGCGCTATGAAGAAGTTCGCCTTTGTTTTGGCATGCCTCCTCCTGGCCCCTGGTGCCGCTGCCCAGCAGGAAGACCTGTTCAGTGACCTGCTCACCTCCTTTGAAGCCTATGCCGACCTGCCGCGGGAAGTGGCTTATGTGCACCTGAACAAATCGGTCCTGATCAAAGGGGAGGAACTCGGCTTTACGGCCTACGTGATGGACAAGGACCACAAGAGGCCCTCGGGAGAAACCCGCAACCTGTACTGTGTCATTTCAGACAGTGCGAACCGAACGCTGCGATCCAAACTCCTTTTGATTGAAGACGGGGTGGGACACGGGTCCTTCCGCCTGGACAGCCTCTTTACGACGGGAACCTATGTTTTCCGGGCCTATACCAACTGGATGCTCAATTTCTCCGAGCCGAATTACTACGAACAGCACCTGGATATCATCGATCCGGAAACCGATGAATTCCTGCCCGGGGCAACCGTGGCGGGGGCTCCGGACGTGCAGTTCCTTCCGGAGGGCGGCCATGCCGTCGATGGGCTGGAAGTGGTTTACGGGGTGGTCGCCAAAGACCCTTCGGGTTTTGGGATACCCCATCTGCAGGGGAGCATTACCGACAGGTCGGGGCAGGAACTGACGCGGTTCAAAGTGAACCCATTGGGGATTGGGCGGTTTGGATTGCTCCTGGATAAGGCCCAGACCTACTATGCCCGCTTCCAATACGGCGGCGAGGAATATAAAGTGCCCCTGCCGCCAGGCGCGCCCGAGGGGATTGTGATGCGCCTCACCGACCTGAAGGACGCGATTGCCCTGAGTATGGAAATGGTTCCCGGGCCGAGAATGCCAAGGGAGAGGGCGAGAATCGTCCAGAAATGCACCACCTGGTAATTGCCATGGTAGTGGTGGGAGAGCTCATGGATCTGGGCATGACAGTTGTGGCAGCCGGCAATACAGAACCGATTACCTTCTACGGCATAAAGCTGATG
>CAZUZE010000004.1:12469-25670 GCA_964624565.1 uncultured Robiginitalea sp. | reverse complement strand
GCCCCCGCCCCGGCAATGATCAAAAGGACCATGGTGATCCCGGAGACAGAATCCCCCACGGATGCCATGACTTCCTTCATCGTCCTTCCCCGGGCCAGCCCAAGGGTATAAATGGCTACCAGAACCGAAAGGAGCATGGCGATGACCGGGTTCCCCAAAAACCGGATTGCCTTTGCGACCCACAGGTTCTGAGGGAGCAGAATCCCGGAGAGGGCGGCCGCCGCGATAAGCATTACGGGCAGCAGGGCGGTAAAGATACTTATCCCGAAACCAGGCATTTCTTCTTCTGAAAGGACCCTTGGGTTGACAAACTCTTTGAGGGGGGTTGCCGGGATGTCTTTAAAAAACCGGGAGAGGAACGGGCCGGCCACCACAATGGCCGGGATCGCGATAAGGATGCCGTAGAGGAGTGTTTTTCCGAGGTCGGCCTGGAAGATCTCTGAAATAGCGGTGGGTGCCGGATGAGGCGGCAAATAGCCGTGGGTTACCGAAAGGGATGCGAGCATGGGCATGCCCACGTAAAGCAGCGGCAGGCGGGTGGCCGCGGCCACGGTAAACACAAGGGGTACCAGGATCACAAAACCCACCGTATAAAACATCGGGATG
This sequence comes from uncultured Robiginitalea sp., assembly GCA_964624565.1. GTDB lineage: Bacteria > Bacteroidota > Bacteroidia > Flavobacteriales > Flavobacteriaceae > Robiginitalea. The sequence continues at coordinate 25,064 of CAZUZE010000004.1, read as the reverse complement.
CCGACGATGAACCCTGTGAGTACCACCGCCCATTGAATATTCTTCTTTCCGAACCTGGAGATCAGCCGTGCCGTGATTCGCTGTGCAGCCCCGCTTTCGGCCACCAGTTTGCCCAGCATGGCACCCAGGCCCAGGATGATCAGCAGAAATCCCAGGGTATTCCCGATCCCGCTCTCGATGGCCGAAACCAGGGCCTCCAGGTCCATTCCCTCAGCCAGGCCTACCCCGAGGGATACGATGATAAAAGCGATAAATGCATTGAGCTTAAAGCGCGCGATCAGCAGGAAAAGGAGCAGGATCCCGAGGATAACGATCAGTAGCGGCATAGGGGGGCGGCGGGTTGGTTTTCGATTTAAAGATACGTTTTTCCTCCCAGCATGCACGTTGAACGCCCGGCTACCCGGACGGCAGGTTTATCCGGCAGGGGCCCTTGATTTAAGCCCGAAAAAGGGATGCAGCCATTTTACGGGCAGGATAAGGCCCTGGTAAAGGGCAAGACAGCCCCCAAAGGTACCCGCGGTCAGAACGGTCGCCTTGATCCAGAAACCCCAGTCCAGATCCATAATGTAGTAGGCAATTATAAGGGTGAGGGTTTGGTGCAGGATATAGAAGGGGTACACGGCCCGGTTGCAATACCTCAGGAAGTTTCCGGGCCGGTTCAGACAGGCAGCGGCATATCCGAATAAGACGAAGATCCAGGTCCAGAGGTTGAAAACCTTGACCCCTGCCTCTGTGAAATGCCTGGGGATCCCGTCTTCAAACTGCCAGAGGATGGAAAGGAGGGCAAAACTCCCGATCCCCATCCACAGGTTCCGCCTCCGGTACCGGGTAACATGGTCCCAGAAGTGCGACCCGCTGGCCACCAGCAGGAAGCCGAAAAAGAAGAGGGACCCGAAATTGATCAGGGCAAACCAGTCGCCGATCAGGGCGTGGGTCACATTGAAGAAGGGCTCCAGAAACGCTTCCCAGAGATAGAGGGGCAGGAGGAAAACAAGCCAGCCCCATGGGGTCCTCAGCCGGTCCTCAACCCATTTGACCAGCTTGCCCGGTCGGTCCCTGATCTTGCGGAAGGGCCATGCCAGCAGCAGGGAAAAGACCAGCAGGTAGGGAAGGAACCAAAGGTGGTGCCAGCTGATATTGCCTTCCGGGTAGATGCCCGTAAAGGCCTTCGCCGGGAAATATTCCCAGTACGAACCCTGGAAATCGCCATTGGCCAGTCGTTCCAGGTACACCTGCGGAGGCACGATAAGGAGCATCCCGAACAAAAGGGGGATCCCCAGCCTCCGGAGGCGTTCCCCGGCGTACTGGCCCACAGATCGGACGGAATAGGCGTAGTAGGTTCCCATGCCCGAAATCACAAAAAGGATCGGAAGCCGCCATTGGTTTACGAAAAGCATTGGCCACCGCAGCTCCGGGTAGGTGACATTGTTCTTCAAGTGCCAGCCCCAGGGGACGAAAAACATCCCGACATGGTAAAATATCAACAGTGCAAAGACCCCGACGCGCAGCCAGTCCAGATCATACCTTCTCACTTTTTCCATAAATAAACGAGTTTTGCATGGGCCTTCGCACCCGGATCAGGATCGCCAGGAGCCGACCCAGCAGCACCCCGGTGAATATCAGGTAGGATATCAGGTTGCGCCGGAAAGGGAATTGTGCGATGAGTTCGTCCAGGGGGGTCATTGCAGATCAGGGGTTGCGATAATGCGAAAGTTTTTGAGGTCCTTCCAGCACCAGGCGGACCACCCGGAGATTTCCCTCGTCCGAGGTGGAGATGAGCCATTTCACCAGGGTGATTTGCCCGTGTTCAATCTCGATGCCGGTTATGCTGCGGGGATGCACGCAGCTTCCGTCGTTGAACAGCGGGATTTCGCCCGGTTCCGGAAACCGGGGCCTGTGGGTATGCCCGACGATGGTCATCAGCAGGTCCCGGCTCAGGATCCACTTCTTAAGGCGCTTCTCGATACGGATGAGTTCCTTGTAGTTTTTGGCCGGTGAGGTGGGGTCCGCAATTCCCCATACCTGAAGGGGTTTCCAAAGGATCCGTACCATAAACCGACTCCACCGCCAGAAGGTGTAATTCCACCAGTCTGCCTGGTGCCCGTGGCAGAGGAAGATTTCCTGCCCCGTTTGTTCGTGTTCCAGGATTAGGCCTTCGTGGTAGGTAAGGGCGCCGAAGAGCTCCTTTTCCTCCCCGTCTATCGGCTCAAAATAGGTGTGGAGGTTTTTCTCGACGATTTTGGGGTCTTTGTATACCATGTCGTGGTTCCCCCAGATCAGGTGGAGCCTGTTGTCCAGGTGGAACAACTTCATCAGCAGATACACGTTCTTGTGCGCTTCGAAAAGGGACTCGAAATGCAGGTTTTCCCACAATTCATCCCCGTCCCCGAGTTCGATGTAGTGGAATCCGCCGTTGTAGTACTGTTTGAGGGCGTGAAAGTAGATGTTCCGGTTGTTGGCGAATTCATCGGCAAAACTGTTGTCCCCCCTGTGGCAGTCACTGAAGAAAATAAATTTGGAATCGTCGTTAAAGGGGACCCTCAGCGCATTCGTGTAGGCCCGGTCCAGACGCTTGGCAGATCCCATAAGTGGAAGGTCAAGGATTTAGGGTTCTCTTACAGGGGTTGCAACCTGAGTGTTGCATGCTCATATCATCCCTCCTCTGGCCTGAAACCATGAGGATTCCCGTAAATATAAGGAAAAGCCCTGATCCTGCGATTCCGCTGCGCCATTACCCCGCGCAGTGCGGCCAGGCTGCTGCCAGATCGTGTTCACCAGCTTCAGGGGATCCTGTCGGGTTTGGGACCTGCTTTGGATTCAACCGGCAATGGAAAGGCGTAGAGGTTCCCTCCAGTGCGGAAAACCCGCTCATCGGCGAGATACAAGAGCTCATCAGTAATAAAACAGACCGCTTCCAGTTGTGTGGAGGCCCCGACCTCCAGCATGTTCGTGGGGCCACTCGCGAAGCCCTTTTCCCTGAAATCCTCAAAAACCCAGAGGGTGCCATAGCCCAGGAGCACCAGGCGGTTCCCATCCGGGGAGAGGGCTGCATCGGTCACCCGGCAGCTTTTTCTGTCATCACAGGTGTGGAAACGGGCTTCCTTCCTGGCTACATAGGTGCCCGCCGAATCCGGGATGCTGTAGACATGGGCCGTCCCGTCAAAGGGGTCCGACTGGTTTTTGGTAATGAGATACAAGCGGTTCCTGAAATGGAAAAGGGCCTCCGCATCGAACCGCCGGTTTGCAAAGGGCGGGGGAAAGGCCTCCTGGTCGGGATAGCGGAAGTCAATCTGTTCGGCCGGGATCTTATCCCCTTTCTCACTGTGCGGATTGGGGAGTTTATAAATCCTAAGGTTTTTCCTCCGGTTCCGGTTATTCCCGAAATCCCCGATATAGAGATTTCCCAGGCTGTCCCTGGTAAGGGCCTCCCAGTCCTTGTTTTCGGCGTTGGCAACCTTGAATTCCTTTTTCAGGGTACCATCCAGGCCTAATCCGTAGAGCACGTCCCCATTGCCGCTGTCCTCGATGACCCAGAGCATCTGCCCGTCCAAGGTGGTAATGCCCGAACATTCATCGAGTTGAGCGGGCAGGCTGGCACTGGCTTTAAGGGTACCCTGGGGCCGGCATCCTGCCAGAAACAATGCGCACACCAGCCCGTAGCTGAATTTCATCGAGTTGCATTTTTAAAACCGCCAAAGTACGGTTCTTGCCGGCCAAAATGAAATCGGCACAGCAAAGCGCTCTTTTTTGCCGGGGATCTGTCCGAATGCCGCCAGGGATACGCTACTTTGGGAATAATCCAATATATTTAGGGGCCAAACAAACCAAACCATTATGATCGGAATACTTTCCTTTCTCGGATTTACCGCCCTGGTAGGGATTATTTCCTATTTCGCGACCCGCAGCACAGATGAAGCCACCTCAGATGGCTATTTTCTGGGGGGGCGCAGCCTGACCGCCGGGGTTATCGCCGGATCCCTGTTGCTTACCAACCTGTCCACCGAACAGATCGTGGGGCTGAACGGAAGTGCCTACCGGGATGGGCTCTCGGTGATGGCCTGGGAGACCCTTGCTGCCATTACCATGGTAATCACGGCCCTTTTCCTGCTGCCCCGGTACCTGAAGGGGGGCCTGACCACAGTGCCGCAGTTCCTCTCCAAGCGGTTTGACGTTACCACCAAGACGATCACCTCGGCCCTCTTCCTGACCGGCTATGTGGTGGTCCTCCTGCCGGTAATCCTGTATTCGGGATCGGTGGCCATCAGCGGGATGTTTGACGTGCCTTCCCTTCTCGGGGTTTCCCAAAAGGCTTCCATCATTATCTGTATCTGGGGGATCGGGATCATCGGTTCCATCTATGCGGTTTTCGGGGGCCTGAAAGCGGTCGCCGTGTCCGACAGCATCAATGCCATCGGCCTTCTGATCGGGGGGGTCATGATCCCTGTTTTCGGCCTGATGGCCATAGGGGACGGGAGCATCATGGCCGGCCTGGACACGCTGGTCTCAGCCGATCCGAAAAGGTTTGATTCCACCGGGGAATCCTGGCAGGAGGTCCCCTTCGCCACCATATTCACGGGGATGATGCTGGTGCAGCTTTTTTACTGGGGCACGAACCAGCAGATCATCCAAAGGGCCCTGGGCGCAAAAAACCTTCAGGAAGGCCAGAAGGGCCTGCTGCTTGCAGCCTTTATCAAGATCCTGGGTCCGATCATTCTGGTGCTCCCCGGGATGATCGCCTACCATTATTTCAAGGGGGAACTGGCCTCCAGCAACATGGCATACCCGGAGCTGGTGCGGGCCGTCCTCCCGGGATATCTGGTCGGGTTCTTTGCCGCCGTCCTGTTCGGGGCCATCCTCAGTTCCTTTAACAGTGTGCTGAACAGTTCGGTGACGCTTTTCGGCATTGACATCTACAAACAACATATCAACCCGGATGCCCCTGAGAAAACGGTGGTCAAATACGGGAAGGTCTTCGGGGTCATCCTGGCCCTGGCCTCCATGCTGGTGGCTCCGATCATTGAAAAGGCAGGCAGCATCTTCGCCTATCTGCAGGAAGCGAACGGGATCTACAGCATCCCCATCCTCACGATCATAGTCGTTGGGTACCTGACCAAGCGGGTCCCGGCCCTCGCCGCCAAGATCGCTATCTTCATGGGATCCGGACTCTATATCCTTAGCCAGTTCGTCATCGGGCCGGACCGGGTGGCCAGTGCCATGGAGGCGGCCCGGCAGGCGGGAATTACCGATGAGGTGGCCCTGCGACAGATACAGGCGGATGCCTATCCCCACTACCTCCATATCATGGCGATCCTCTTTTTGCTCAATGTCGGGATCATGTTGCTTATAGGCCGGCTAAAGCCAAGGCCGGAACCGTTCCAGCTGGAGTATACCAACCAGGTGGAAATCACCCCTTACAAGTACGTGAAACAGGTGGGTGCGGGCATCGTGGTACTGGTGGTGCTGATCTACATCTATTTTGCCCAGTAGGGGAGCACGCCCTTTCTTACAGATACCGGTTGACGAGGTTTTCCAGCAGTTCCTGCTTCCCGCTCTGAAGGGGGAGTTCCCCCTGTTCCAGGGCGATCTCATACAGGTCGTTTAACGTCAGTTTCCCCAATTCAAAAGCCTTTCCATCCCCGGTTTCGAAGGATTCGTACCGTTTTTGGCGCAGTTCCCTGTAATCCGATTCTGTTAGGATGCGCTCCGCGGCCAGGAGCGCCCTCGCAAAGGTGTCCGCACCCCCGATATGGGCCAGGAAGAGGTCTTCAGGGTCTGTGGAATTCCTGCGGAGTTTTGCGTCGAAATTGATGCCGCCCCCTTGCAGGCCACCGGCTTCCAGCAGGGTGAGCATCATCAGGGTTACCTCGTTCAGGTTGTTGGGGAACTGGTCGGTATCCCAGCCATTCTGGTAATCCCCCCGATTGGCGTCGATGCTTCCGAGCATCCCCCGGGAAGCTGCAACCTCCATTTCGTGCTGCATGCTGTGCCCGGCCAGGGTGGCGTGGTTCACCTCCAGGTTGAGTTTAAAATCGTCCTGCAGGCCGTACTGGTGGAGGAAGCCAATCACGGTGGCCGCATCGTAATCGTACTGGTGCTTCATCGGTTCCATGGGTTTGGGTTCAATGAAGAAGGTCCCCTTAAAACCCTGTTTTCGCGCATAGTCCCTGGCCATGCCCAGGAACCGCCCCATATGGTCCAGCTCTTTGCCCATCACAGTATTGAGCAGGGACATATATCCTTCCCGCCCGCCCCAGAAGACATAATTCTCCCCCCCGAGTTCCATCGTGAGGTCGAGGGCCCCTTTTATCTGGGCCCCGGCCCGGGCGAGGACCCTGAAATCCGGGTTGGTGGAGGCCCCGTTCATATAGCGCGGATGGCTGAAGCAATTGGCCGTGCCCCAGAGGAGCTTTACCCCGGACGCCTGCATTTTGTCTTTAAGGTAGGGGGCGATGTGCCCGAGGCGTCTTTCCGATTCCATCAGGGTAGGGCCCTCCTGCACCAGGTCAAAATCGTGAAAGCAGAAATATTCAAAACCGAGTTTGGTGATGAATTCAAAAGCCGCATCTGCCTTTTGGCGGGCGGCCTGCAGGGGATCGCCTGATGCATCCCACGGATGGGCGAGGGTGCCTGGCCCGAAGGGGTCTGCCCCGGTACCGCAGAAGCTGTGCCAGTAGGCCACGGCAAACTTAAAGTGGGACTTCATCGGCTTGCCGGCCACCATGCGCTGCGGGTCGTAGTATTTATAGGAAAGCGGGTTGTCCGATTCCGGTCCTTCAAAGGGAATCCGTCCGACGCCCCTGAAATATTCAGTGTCTCCGATCAGTGTCATGAGGAATAGTTTAATTCAGTTAGTAGTTCAAGCTTCCAGTTTTCATAGCATTCCCGGTATAGCCCCCCCTCTTTCGGGGGGGGTGTCGTGTCGAGGTAATCCTTTCCCGAGGTACGTGCCACGGCGGCTTCCATGCCCAGCTGCGATACCATGCAGGCGCGTGCAGCCCCGACAGCCCCGGTCACGCGATACCGTTCTATGGGTGTGCGGCCCAGGGCAGCCAGGGTGGTGGTGAATATTTCGGATTGAAACAGGTTGTCGTTCCCTGCCCGGATGGTATGAAACGGCACCCCATCCGATTCCATCAGTTCCATGCCGTATCGGAAGGCAAAAGCAATTCCTTCCAGGGCTGCCCGGCACAGGTGCCCCTTGTGGTGCCTGTTGAAGTCTATCCCCCTGAATCCGGCCCCCGGGTCCTTGTTGCCGAGCATGCGCTCCGCCCCGTTCCCAAAGGGGAGGCACCTCAGTCCTTCTGAGCCGACGGGGACCGCTTCCGCCAGGGCATTCATTTCATCGTACCCGCTTACCCCCAGCTGGTCTTTCAGCCAGCGATACAGGCTGCCCGCCCCATTGATGCACAAAAGCTGCCCGATGCGAACCCGGTCCGGGGAATGGTTGACGTGGAGAAAGTGGTTAAACCCCTTCAGCTCCCGGACCTTTGCGGTATCGGTTATCCCGTACAAAACGCCGGAAGTTCCCCCGGTGGCCGCGACATTGCCAGGATCCAGTACATTGAGGGTAAGGGCGTTGTTGGGCTGGTCCCCGGCCCGGTACAGGATCGGGGTCCCCGGCGCCAGGCCGGTGGCCAGGGCCCCGGCTTTCCCAACTCTTGCCTGCACCCCGAAGGTGGGAACCAGCTCCGGGATCAGTGTCCTGGGGATTCCCCAATGGTCGAGGACCCAGAAGGCCGGCTGTCCCTGCCTGAAATCCCACAGGATCCCTTCCGAAAGCCCGCTTGCCGTGGTCTGGGGCCTGTCCGAAAGCCGGAAGGCGATGTAATCCCCGGGCAGCATAAAGGTGGACGTCCTCGCAAAGGCCTCCGGTTCGTGTTCCTGCATCCAGCGCAATTTGGAGGCTGTAAAATTCCCCGGCTCATTCAGCAGTTTGGAACGGCAGCCCTCTTCCCCCAGGGCATGCAGGGCCTGCCTGCCAATCGGTACGGCCCTGCTGTCGCACCAGATAATGGACGGGCGCACCGGCTGGCCTGAACCGTCCAGGGCGACCAGGCCGTGCATCTGATAGGCGATGCCAACACCGAGCACGGATTCAGGGGAGACCCCCGACCGGGTGAGGAGCTCCCGGGTGCCCCTGCAGACACAGTCCCACCAAAGGAGGGGATCCTGCTCTGCCCAACCCGGAAGGGGCGCCTCGATTTCGAGCTCCTCTGCCGGGGTTTTGATCACAGATACTGCCTCCCCCGTTTTAGCGTCGACCAGGGCTGTTTTCAGGGAAGAACTCCCCAGGTCATAACCGATATAGTACATAGATGTGGCGCCCTTCGGGGCGCTGGCGATGGTTTCCCCTAAGATAGAAAAACCCATCCACATCCCGGGCGGACTGTTCCGTGCCGTTCAGGGGTGTTTCCTTCGGGAGGGGCAGGGATATGGGCTACCCCCGCAGGACCAAAAGCCTATGGCGTTTCATCCTCTTTCAGTGGCAGATAGACCTCGGCCTACCAGTCGACCTCGTCCATGCCCATGTTCCGTTTGTCAAAAAAGACCTCCACAGGGGTTTCTTCCACTTCGAGGCCCTCTTTTTCCGCATACGTCAGCAGGGCATACCAGGCGCGGTCCGAGGTGATGTAATTCCCGTTGTAGGTAGCTTTGATCGCCTTTTTGGGGAAAATGCGCTTGTATTTAATCCGCGGGTCCCGCGGCAACTGGTCCGAGCGGATGATGGGGAAACAGAATTTGAACTGCAGGCTGTCCGTTTCCCGGTCCCACTGATCCACGATGATCATGGGCGGCCCGTTCATGGTGACCCCGCTGCGGATCAGCACATCGCTCAGCATCATGTAATTGTCCATCATGCCCCCGGCCTTTCCGTGCTGGGAGGTTTTCAGGTCCACATAGGCGTAAAAGGTGCTGGGCAGCTCTGCCTCCCCGTCGATGCGGACCTTAAAGAGGTCGATATGGTCGTTGAGGTCGTTGACGAACTGTGTGACGTATTTCACGCCCAACCGCTCCACTTCTGTGTCCGAAAACGGCACCAGCAATTTGTTTTTAAGGCTGTGGTCCCTGTCTTTGATCCGAACGGCTACCCGTGAAGTGCTGTCCGTAAGCGGGGTTATCTCCCAGCTGTAAAGGTGGACCGAATCCCCGGCCTGTACTTCCTGCTCCAGGTGATACAGGTCCTCCTGGGTGACCTGGCTTCCTGGCACCCCGGCGGTCCGGTTCCATAGTTTTATGGACTGGTTGATGGTTCCCGGGAAGGTATTTGCCTCAAAGCGGATGATGTAATCGTAAGGGTACACAAACAGATATCCCGCAAGTGCAATCAACAGGACAATCAGAATACCAAAAACCGTCTTCTTCATATGTTATCTTTTGGGCATGGGCGCAGTCAGGTGGATTTATTTCTTGCCTTCCCCGGACACCCGTGCAACGGCAGAGGGCCCTTCGCGCATGCGCAGGTTGCCCACCACGAAGTTCCCCAGGTCACGGCCTTGTTTAACGCCTACCTCCACTGCTTTGCGATAGTGGATCCCGCCGTACATGCGGCTGATGGCCGCCTCGTCCGCTGCCTCGCGGAAAGAGGAAAAACTGCGCACGGGAAGCCCGTATTTGATCTCCGTGTCGTCGTCAAAGGCAAAGTCCTGTCCGAAAATATCCGTCAGGGCCACGGAAGCCGCCCCGGAGACCACGCTGTGCCCACTGGTGTATTCCGGGAAAGGGGGCGTCTGAAGGACGGGTTTCCAGCTGTCGTCAATGTATTCGTTGATGAGGGTTTCCGGCCGGATCAGGTTGCTCCGGTATTTTTCATCCCAGCAGCTGATAAAGGCATCGGCAATGGCGATGGAGGTTTTGGCATAGGCGAAAGCCGTCTGGTCGAAATCGCTTTCGGTTTTCCGGCATGCTATTTTGGCAATCCCGATCCAGTGTGCCCCGGGGCTGATCTTTTTGGTGGCGAACATCAGGTGACCCCGGGTTACGGAAACATAGGGGTTACAGTCCCAGAACTGGGCAATGGCCACCTCTTCTGATTCATCCCCCCTGGCGGTGATTTCATTGCTGATATCGTAAACCTCCTTTACTTCCTTATAAAAATCGGTTCCTTCTTCCATGCTGAAGGGTGGGGGTGGGGTGGGCTTGAACTGGGCTGCTGAGTCGATGACAAACGGCCTGATCTTGTTCCAGTGGGGCTCAATGCCCTCCATGTAGGCCGGCGGGGTGGGTTGCCAGCGCGAGGGATCGTCCGTATCCACCGTAAACTTGGACATGGTCCGCGTTTGGGCGTAATTGTCCCCACTCATCCAGGAGGAGATGAACTCCGCCACCTCCAGGCCATAGGTGCGGGCCTCGTTAAATTCCTTCGGGTTCTGTCGCTCCCAAACGCCGTAGAGGCTGTCCCTGAAAGCGGTGACCTTGTCCTCGGAGAAGATGAGCCTCCTGCCCAGGTCCATATGGGCGACCAGGGCGGCGAGGCGGTAATTCACGGGGGCATCCCCGGCGGGCCTGGGGATTTCCCCCAGTTGGGATACCTGGCCCTGCAGGGACCTGTAGGAGTCGTTGTGCAAGGCCATGATCTCATAGGCAGCAATGCTGGGGTAGGCATACACCCGGCTGGCCACAGGGGGGCTGAAAATATCATGCACCATTACCTCGGTGAGCTTGTCCATGGAGGCGTGGAGCTGTTCTGCCGTTATTTCTATGGGTTCTGAAGGCTGGCTGCAGGCGGCCCCCAGCAGGACAAGGACGGAAAGGGCGGCAAAGCGCAATTGTATCATTTTCATTTGTGGTTCATTAATTGGTAGACTTCTGCGGGTTCCGAATTATAGACGACCAGAAGGAAGTCCTGGTTATTGTGTTTGATGACAGACAAATGCCTGACCGATTTGTTCATAAATTCAAGGCCCAGCCGGTTTCCGGGGACTATCTCGGTCTCGCTCCGGATCAGGGCTCCCGGGAAGGCGTCAAACCTTCCGTGATAGGGCTTTACGCCAAAATAATTACCTCCTGCCAGCACTTCTACGCGGCCATCCCCGTCAAAATCATAGGGAAGGAATGACAGGACAGGGGCTACCTGCATTTCATCGGGGAAGGGGTGAAATTCAAATTTCCCACCTTCATTTTTGAGGTAGCCGGAACGCAGTTCAGAAACCTCGTACAACCGGGCGGCCTCCAGCGTTTCGGCCTCAAAGATATCGCCTACGGCCCTGCCTGCAAAATCCCTGTAATTGGGATATTTTTTGCGGAGGCTGACCATTTGGGACCCCAGGTCATCCAGGCCGGCAATGGGATAGTAGGTGCCCTTTTTGGAGGTGGCGAGCACCGTTTCCGTGCTGCCGTTCCCATCAAAATCCGCATAATACATCCTCAGGGGGGCTTCTTTGGTTGCGGTAAACTTTGAATTGGCCCCCCAGTTGCCCAAAAGGTAATCTGTGTCCCCATCCCCATCGATGTCATAGGGGGTGATGCATTGCCACAGGCCGGCGGGGGCCTGGGAGGGGACCTCCCTGAAGGTGCCGCCGGTATTTTTAAAGAAGCGCGGAGGCATCCATTCCCCCACGACGACCAGGTCCGTGGTGCCATCCCCGTCAAAATCGCTCCAGGTGGCGTCGGTCACCATCCCAGGGCATTCCAGGGTGGCAGCTCCTGCCATTTCAAATTCCCCCCCGGTATTCTGCAGGAGCAGGCTCCCGGGTAGTTCCCCGAAATTCCCGGTAAGGCTCTGATTTCCCAAAAAGAGGTCCAGGTCGCCGTCCCCGTCGTAATCAAAGGGCCTCAGGACTGAAGTATTGGCGTAGTTCGGGGGCAGCGGCACAGGCTTGAATCCGTCAGGGCCGTTCCGGAAATACCGGTCCAGCAGGGGTGCGGCCTGCCCGAAAAAGTCACCTCCCCCGGATCCGAGGATCAGGTCCATACGCCCGTCCCCGTCGAAGTCCTCAATTTGGGCCGCGACATCTTCCTGAAGGCTGTCCATGGCGATGAAATTTGAGGGTTGCCTGCTGAATGCAGTGTCTTTGGCCAGGTAGACCACAGGGGCGATGCGTTTGGCCCCCCCAAAGAACAGGTCCTCCCGCCCGTCCCCGTCGAGGTCGCCTTTGGCAAACCCGGGACCTCTGTCGGCCAGGCTGTAGGGCAGGAGTTTTTCCCGGTTAAAATCCGTGTAGTTGTCCTCCATATGGGTGAAATCGATCCCCAGGTTGGTTTCGGATTTTCTGAACAGGTTCGTCTGTTCCGGCTGCAGGCTTTGGTAGTCAAAGGAACGGGGGTTTTGCACGGAGACTTCCAGGAGCTTCCCTGTCGGGACCGCCTTTTCCACCTGGTACCTTCCATCCGGCCAGACAATCCAGAGGGAATCCACCTGCTCCCGCGTCCCCGTCCCGAAGTGGACCAGGGGCTCGGAAGAGGCCTGGAAGCCCCTTACCGGGTACAATTCGCGCAGCTGGACGCTGCCCCCTGAGTAGGCGTAGACCTTGGTGCCGATGCCGTAGGGGTTCCCTTTGGCGTACTTGAGCTTTAAGGTCAGGGAGGTATTGCCCGTCCCCCTGTTGACCAGGATGCTGGCCGGCTCGTTCAGGTTGTTGATCACCAGGTCCAGGTC
>CAZUZE010000004.1:6492-12369 GCA_964624565.1 uncultured Robiginitalea sp. | reverse complement strand
TGTTGACCAGGATGCTGGCCGGCTCGTTCAGGTTGTTGATCACCAGGTCCAGGTCCCCGTCCCCGTCCAGGTCTCCCCAGGCCGTGGCCCCGGACAACATCGTGTCCTGACGGATCCAGGATTCGGACATGTCCCGGAATTTCAGGTGCTCCCCCCCCTGAAAGACGTAGTTCCTGGAATTGCCTGAAGGCATCATCAACAGCGCCTTCTGGTCCACCAGCTTGGTGTTGTTGATGGTACTGCTGATCTGTTCGTTGGAGACAAACTTTACAAAGTCGAGGTCGTTGGGCCTCCTCGGGATGCCGTTTGACACAAAGAGGTCGTGGAACCCGTCCTGGTCGAAGTCGGCAAAAAGGGCGCTCCAGCTCCAGTCGGTGGCCGCCACCCCGCTCATCAGCGCGGTTTCCATAAAACGCCCGTCCGGCTGGTTCACGTAGAGCATGTTCCGGGTGAACTGGTAATAATACCCGTAGTCCTGGACCCGCATCCGCTGGGTCTGAATATTGTCGTCGCCCTCGGAGGATTTCAGCGGCACTTCGTCTTCCGGGAGCATGTCCAGGGAAATCAGGTCCGGCCTCCCGTCATTGTTGATATCGGCCGCATCGCTGCCCATGGAGAAGCGGCTGGTATGCCCGAAGGAGGACCGGAGCCGTTCCGAGAAGGTCCCGTCCCCGTTGTTCAGGTAGTAGTAATCGTCCTCGTGGAAATCATTGCCCACATAGATGTCCGGGTAGCCGTCCAGGTTAAAATCCGAAACGGCGATCCCCAGCCCGTACCCATTGATGCCCCCGAAGATCCCGGCTTCCCCGCTGACGTCGGTAAAGGTGTTCCCGTCATTTCTCAGGAGTTTGTCCCCCGTGTCGTAATTGCGTTCATAGCGGAGCGAGGCCTTCCCGTAGGAGTCCTGTGTGTGGACCGCATGGTTCAGCAGGTAGATGTCGAGGTCCCCGTCCAGGTCGTAGTCCAGGAAAGCTGCATTGGAGCTGAAGGTGTCAAAATCCAGGCCATAGGCCCCGGCCTGTTCCGTAAAGGTGCCGTCCCCGTTGTTGATAAAGAGCTCGTTGTGCCCGGTAAACCCATTGATGCCCACCACGGCGCAGAGGTAGATGTCCAGAAGGCCGTCCCCGTTAACGTCCCCCATGACAGAGCCCGTATTCCAGCTGCTGCTGCCCGCGACCCCGGCCTTTTCGGTAATGTCCTCGAATTTCATCCCGCCCAGGTTGCGGAATAATTTGTTTTTCACCTGGTTTCCGGAAAGGTAGATGTCCGGGAGGCCGTCTCCGTCAATGTCCCCGACGGCCACCCCGCCCCCGTTGTAGAAATAGAGGTAGTCGAGGATGTTCAGGGCGTTGGTCTCGGTAATTTCGTTCGTAAAATGCACCCCTGTCTTATCGGGTCCGGGCTCCTCAAACAAATCGCCCCCCCTGCCGCAACCGGTCAGGAAAACGAAAAAGGCACTTCCAAAAATGAGAACTCTATTCATCCAGTTTAAAGATTCTGGGTTTGTCTTCGTTGAGGGCCACCACCAGGTAGGTCTTCCCCTCCCGGTCCCTGATCGGCTTGATGAACTTCACTTCCCCCTTTACGAAAAAGCCGCTTTTATCATAGTCCAGCCACTCAAAGCCCATCTTCCCGTCCCCCAGGAGGACATTTCCATATCCGGCATCGAGGCGTGAAAACTGGGGCTTGAATTCGTAGTTGTTGCCGCCCATGACCAGGTCCATATGCCCGTCCCTGTTTACATCCACGCAGGCGATCCCGCAAATGCAGGACAATTGGGCCCGCTCCGGCAGTTTTTGCACTTTGAATTTCCACCCCCCCTCGTTGATCAGGATGACCGATTCGGAAATAGTAACTTCACGGACGATGGAGTTGGCCACCACTTCCTGTGGCAGGAGTTCCTGTATGGTGCGCTTTGCGTAGACCGAAGCCTTGAGGTTTTCCTTTTTGAGTGAAACCAGTTGCCCGGTCAGTTCCTTCTTCATATGGGTCGGGTAGTCCCGACCGTGTTCCTGCACGGTGACCACCTGTTCCAGGGTGCTGTTGTTGTCAAAATCATTGATCCACATTTTCATCGGGCTGCCCGGCCCGGGCTTGTAGTGCATGTTCGACCCGTCATTGCCCAAAATCAGGTCCTGGTCCCCGTCCCCGTCCAGGTCGGCGGCCATCACTGTGTTCCACCAGCCGCGGAGGCTGTCCAGCCCCGTATTCCACTTGGCGAGCTTGCGGCCGTTGTTGCGATAGATCTTGGGGCTGTCCCAGTCCGTGGCCACAAACAGGTCTTTTTTCCCGTCCCCGTCCAGGTCTGTCCAGACGGAGGCAGTGACCATACCCGCATTTTTCAGGTCGTTGGCCAGGCGCTCGGTCGCATCCCGGAATTTGCCCCCTCCCTCGTTTTCGAGCAGCAAATGGTTCGGGTTAACCCCGTAAATACCTACCACGGACCTCGAACCGATAAAGACATCCATATCGCCGTCCCCATCGAAATCTTCAGGGCTGACAGAGGACATATTCTTAAAGGCCGTGGGCAGCTCCTCCGGGGATTTGCTGAAGTTCCCTCTCCCGTCGTTGAGGTAGAGCCTGGGCCGGTAGGTCCGGTTCTTTCCCGCCTGGTTGCCCCCGGAAGCGACCATCAGGTCCAGGTCCCCGTCCCCATCGGCATCGAAGAAGGCAGCCGCGGTATCCTCAAAGGAGGCGTCTGCCCCAAAGGCGCGGGTTTGTTTCGCCTTTAGCGAACCCCCGCCCGTATGGAGGTAGAGGACCCCGGCCTGGCCGGATCCCCCGCCCAGAAAGAAGTCCTCGTTCCCGTCCCCATCCACGTCCCCGGTCGCCAGGGCGGGTCCTTCCTGGGACAGTTTGCTGTAAATCAGCCCTTCGTGGTCAAAGTCATTGTAGTTTTCTTCCTGGTGCGCCTGCAGCCCGGCCACGGGGATCTCACGCAGGTAACCCGGAGTGGTGCCCTTTTTTGGCGGGGTAAACCGGTCTGCCGCCCGGCTGTGTTCAAAAACGAGCTCCTGGTTTGCGGGTACATTCTCCAGGACCTCCGAGCTGTCATCCGGCCAGATTACCCGGAGGGAATCCAGTTGGGCGGCCTTTCCGAGGCCAAAGACCAGGGTGTAGTCCACCGAGGACTGGAACCCCCGCGACGGGACCAGGTCCTGTACGATCACCGCATCCCCCATGTACGCCTTTACGGTGGTCCCCACGCCGAACGGGTTTTTTTCGGAACCTTTGAATTTCATCCGCAGGAAGTTGTTATCCCGGATTTCCCGGGCGTTGTTCCGGTAAATATAGGCCTCCATGTTCACGTTGTTGATGACCAGGTCCAAATCCCCGTCGTTGTCCAGGTCCCCGTAGGCGGCGCCGTTGGATCGCGTGGGGGTTTCAAAGCCCCAGGCGGAGTTTTCCTTGGCAAAGGTAAGGTCCCCCCTGTTCCTGTATGCGTAATTGGGCTGCGGTTTTATCGGCATTTTCTTGATGATGGAATCGATGGATTCCTTCCGGCCGGTCAGGGCCATCTTCTGGATGATCTCGTCGGCGAAGAAATCGACAAAATCCAGGTCCGTCAGGTCGTGGTTGATCCCGTTGGTGATAAAGATATCGCGAAGCCCGTCATTATCCATGTCGAAGAGGAGGCCGGCCCAGCTCCAGTCCGTGGCGTCCACCCCGCTGTAGTAGGCGATCTCGGAAAACGTCCCGTTCCCGTTGTTGAGCTGCAGGGTATTCTGAATGTACTGCTGGTAGAAGTCCTTCCCCCTTTTCAGGTCAAATACCTTGTACCCTTCGAACTCCATCACCGATTTTACCCGTTCCTCCGGTTCAGGGAGCATATCGGTAATAAAAATATCCTGGTGGCCGTCGTTGTTGATATCCCCTATGTCGATACCCATGGCAGATAGGCTCAGGTGGCTGGTCCAGTCTTTGATCTGCTCGGAAAAGGTCCCGTCCTGGTTGTTGATGTACAGGTAGTCACGCTCGTAGAAGTCGTTTGAAACATAAATATCGGGGTAGCGGTCCTCGTTGAAATCGGTGATCATCACCCCGAGGCCAAACCCGATTAGGCTGCCATAGATGCCCGCGGATTCACTGACATCGACGAATTTGCCGCCGTCATTGCGCAGCAGCATGTCCCCCACGCCCCGGAAGATATGGGGTACCCCCTCCCAGTCCTGGGCCCGGACCTCCCGCTGTTCGGCATAGCCCAGGCTGCTCACCGGGATATTGCTGTTGTTGAGGATGTAGGCGTCCAGGTCGCCGTCCTTGTCATAGTCAAAAAAGGTGGCGTGCGTTGTAAAGCCGGTTTCGGCCAGGTTGAATTCCGCAGCCCGTTCCGTGAAGGTCAGGTCCCCGTTGTTGATGTAGAGGTCGTTGTCGTGGTTGTTCCCCTCCAGGTTCCCGGCATTGCTGACATAGATGTCCAGCAGGCCGTCGGCATTCACATCGGCCATGACCACCCCTGTGGACCAGGGTTTGCTTCCCAGCACCCCGGCCCGCTCGGAAATATCCTCGAATTTGAAATCCCCCTTGTTCAGGTAGAGGCGGTTGGGCACCATATTGCCGGTCAGGAAAAGATCGGGCAGCCCGTCATTGTTGATGTCCCCTATGGCTACCCCGCCCCCGTTGTAGAAATTCCGGTATTTGAAGATGTTGAAATTTTTCTGGTTTTCCACCCGGTTGATAAACTCCACCCCGGTGCTGTCCGGCGGCAGGAGCGTAAAGAGGGTGGGTTCCTTTGCCTGCATGGGCTCAGGGGCTTTTTCATTTTCCGTGCAGGCAGCCACAGCCAGCAGGAAGGAGATTCCCAAAAATACCGGGTACTTCAGTGGGTTATTCATTTTTTGTAAGGAATAGGGGAGAAGCGTTGTTCCTCCCGATGATAAAATAGTCTTGCTCTTCGATCCGAATGCGCTCTGCGACCCTTCCCGCCCCGGGGATATCCGGCGAGCGCTCAGGGGCCCATGAAAATGTGCCGTCCCCCTGGTTTTTCAGCACCAGGCCCTGGAAGGCATCGAGCCTCCCGAGCTGTGTGCTTATTTCATACAGGTTTCCGACCGGGACCAGGTCGGTATACCCGTCCCCGTCGAGGTCCTCCAGGAGGAAATCATAGACAATGGATGCCTGGCCGATGGCCGGCAGGGGGATTTTTTCAAACCTGCCCTGCCCGTCATTGAGGAAAACACAACTCCGGAGCTCGAAGACGTGTTTTTTCGCCGCGGACCCCAGGGCATCCTTTCCGAACAGGTCGTCCAGGCTCGCCTGGGCAAAGGAGCGGTAGGTGCGGAATTTTTTGTTCAGGAATGGCATTTGTTTCCCCAGTTCGTCCCTGGAGGCAAACGGCGTTTCCACCCCGTTGTGGAAGTAGGTCACCAGGGCTTCTTCGGACCCGTTCTGGTCAAAGTCACTCCGGTAGAGGGTGAGCGGGGTTTCGCGGGTCGCCCGGAATTTGCTGTTCAGCCCCCAGTTTCCCGCGATCAGGTCCAGGTCCCCGTCCCGGTCGATGTCGGCGACCTCGATGCAGTTCCACCATCCGTCGGACCCTTCCAGGCCGTTGTCCCCAGACCGCTGCCATCCGGAACCCGTGTTGGTGAATACCGCCAGGGGCCCCCAGTGGCCGGCCACCACCAGATCCGGGCGCCCGTCGGCGTTGAGGTCTGCCCATTTAAAATCATCGATGTTCCCAAAGGACTTTATTTCGGGGATCCACCTGTCCGTCACCTCTCTAAAACCCCCGGCACCGTCATTTTCGAAAAGGTAGTGGGACGGCGTTTTCCCGAAGGCGCCGGGAACGGCATCCGAACTGATGAAAACGTCCTGATCCCCGTCCTGGTCCATATCCACGCTCCCCACGGCAGAGGCATTGATGGCAACCCCTTCAAA
>CAZUZE010000004.1:3485-6392 GCA_964624565.1 uncultured Robiginitalea sp. | reverse complement strand
GCATAGGCTATCAGGGGTTCCCGGTCAAAATCCAGGCTCGTGTTCTCCTTGTGGACAAACGGCAGCAGGGTATCATTTACCGTCCAGTGTGTTTCGGGTTCTGGCCGGGAATAAAAAGATCCCCGGGCATCTTCCTGTTCCAGCGTAAGCACCTGTCCCCCGCGGACTGCCGTGATTTTTTCATAGGCACCTCCCGGCCAGATGACGAGCAGGGAGTCGAGGGATTCCCTGTCCTTCAAGCCGATATGCACGGTTGACGGGACGCCGGAGAGGTAGCCGCGGGTGGTATAGTTCTCGAATACTTGCACCTGCCCGCCGGCATAGGCGTATACACGGGCCCCGATGCCCCGGGTGTTGGGGCTTTTCCCCGAGAACCGTATGGAAAGGGAATTCCCGGCGGGCAGGTCGTTCCGGTATAAGGTGGCCGGCTTATCCAGGTTATTGACCACCAGATCCAGGTCCCCGTCCCCGTCCAGGTCGCCATAGGCGCTCCCGTTGCTGTAGGAGGGTGCCTTCCCGATCCATGCGGAGGTCATATCGGAAAAGGTCAGGTCTCCGTTGTTGCGGAAAATATAGTTGGATACGCTCTTGGGGGGTATTTCCCGGGTCAGGGGCATGTCCGCATCCTCCATGCCGCTGTCGATGCGCCTCTGTATGTCCTCATTGGCGATGAAATTCATGTAGTCCATGTCGTTGGTGGCCCCTTTGATCCCGTTGGTCACAAACAAATCCTTGAAGCCGTCGTTGTCCATGTCGGCAAGCAACCCTCCCCAGGACCATTCCGTGGCCGCGATACCGCCCAGGTAGGCCACTTCGGCAAAAGTAGCCCGGCCGGAGTTAAGCTGGAGGGTGTTCTGCATGTACTGTGGGGCAAAACCGTTGTTGAGGTACTGCCGGTAGATCGGATAGGGATATTCCAGCCCTGAGGTTTTATAGGTGACCAGGTCCTCCGGGAGCATATCCAGGGAGAAAATGTCCGTATGCCCGTCGTTGTTGATGTCGGCCAGGTCGTTCCCCATGCTGAAATGGGTGGTGTGGCCCACCTGCTGGCCCCCGGTGGAAATTACCTCGCGGAAACTGCCATCCCCGTTGTTCAGGTAGAGGTAATCGTTTTCAAAGAAATCATTGCCCACATAGATGTCCGGATAGCCATCCGAATTCAGGTCGCTGATGCCCAGGCCCAAACCGTATCCGGCCTTCCCCTGGAAAATACCGGCTTCCCTGCTGACATCTGTAAAGAAGCCATCGTCATTCCGGTAAAGCCGGTCCCCGGAGAGCGCATCCGGGACGGCCCGCTGGCTTCCCTTGCCGTAGTTGCGGTTCGGGTGGACGGAATGGTTGAGCAAAAACAGGTCGAGGTCCCCGTCCAGGTCATAGTCAAAAAAGGCAGCCTGGGTGGATAGTCCCGAGAAATCCAGGCCGAAGGCAGCAGCCCGTTCTTCAAACCTCGGGATCCCGTCCGCATCCGGCCCGAGGTTCAGGTAGAGCCGGTTCTTTCCCTTGAGTGCCCGGTAGCCCGAGGCCTTGCAGATGTAGAGGTCCTCCAGGCCGTCCCCGTTGATGTCCACATGGGATACACCCGTGGTCCATCCGTCGCCATTGGAGATGCCTGCCCGGGCACCGACCTCTTCAAATTGGAGGCCCCCCCTGTTGATGTACAGGGCGTCCCCGGTCTGGTTCCCGGCGAAATAGAGATCCGGGCGGGAGTCCCCGTTAAAGTCCTCGATGAGCACCCCGGCCCCGTTGTAATAGTAGAGGTAGGTGAGGATGTTCAGTTCCGGGCTTTCCGCCAGGGTGTTGGCAAAATGGATCCCGGTATCCTGAGGTTGTAACTCGGCAAAGGCAAAGGAAGGCGCTTCCGCACAGGCGTGCGCAAGTACCAGTAGGGAACAAGCTGCATAGATCCTTTTCATTTCCGGGGTACGATGGGGGCAAAAATAAAGAAATGCCCCGGGAAGTAATGGGTTGGCAGGGGATATTACCCCGTATTTTAGCGCATGTTAACCCTCGTTAACTTTTTGTTTATGATTGGAAGGGAAGCCCCTGAAAAGCAAAAAAGCTACCCGAAGGTAGCTTTTTCACAAAGGTATTATTTAGGTCACCCTAGTATCCGGGGTTCTGAACCAGATTCGGGTTCGCCAGCAATTGTGGCAGGGGAATCGGGAAAAGCTTGCGGGCATTGTTGCCGGTTTCCGCGGCACTTTTGAATTCCCACTGGCGGGTGTAGGCCCCGAAACGGATCATATCGTTTCGCCTCCATCCCTCGCAGTACAGTTCGCGTCCCCTTTCATCGAGGAGGTCACTTTCGGAAACAGATCCCAGGGGGGATGCACTCCTGATTGTCCTCAGCTCGTTGACAAGGGCGGTTACGTCACCGCCGCTCGCACCGCGCAGGATAGCCTCAGCCTTCATCAGGTGGGCATCGGAATACCGCATCACCATTACGTGGTTGGCAAAGCCACCTCCATTGCGGGGGTTGTACTTCATTACCCGGATCCCGGTACGCTCACTGTTGTTGATCAGGCTGGGCTGTCCGTTTCCGTCAACAAATCCACGGGAAAACTCCAGCGGATTTCCCTGACGGTCCTGGAGGGGTGTCCCGTTGAGGGCATATTGCTGCCCTACGAGGAACCCATTACCCACATTGGATCCATCTTCAAACCCACCGTTGTCGGAAGTCCCGGCCCGGCCGGTGAAAGGCACCCCAATATTGGGCACCCCGCCGCGGCGCTCTTCCTGTCCGTCGATCTGGGCGCTTTCCAGGTCTGTCGCATAGCGGTTCTGGTTAGGGTCTCCCTCAAAGAGGTCATAGAACTCAGCCAGGGTGCTGAACCCGTTCCACCCACCTCCGCCGAGACCGGTGGAGTTGTAGTGGAGCCCGTTGAAAATACGGTTGCCCGTGTTCCC
>CAZUZE010000004.1:0-3385 GCA_964624565.1 uncultured Robiginitalea sp. | reverse complement strand
CGAGACCGGTGGAGTTGTAGTGGAGCCCGTTGAAAATACGGTTGCCCGTGTTCCCCGAATCGATAAACCAGATGGTCTCGCTGTCCGGAGCACTGGTAAAGATGTCGAAGTAGCCCTGTTCCAGACCATACCCGTCAGCGGCAATCTGATCGACCAGAGTAACTACTTCCTGCAAATCTGAGGTCGCAGGAGCCGGTGTACTTTCGGCAAGTTGTCCGAGGAAAATGTGCTTGTTTAAAAGGACCTTGGCCTTGAGAAAACGGGCAGATGCCTTGCTCGCTTTGTTCTGAGTTCCGGTACCGGCGGCTACAGAGGGCAGCCCGGCAATGGCAGCATCCAGGTCCGAAATAATAAAGTTGACGGCAGCTTCGCCTGTCAGCACTCCAGGAACCGTGGAAGAAGACAATTGGGTATCCCTGAAAGGGACCTGCCCGTAAAGGTCGAGGATCAGGAACATGGACCAGGCGCGCAAGAAATGCGCCTGGGCAGCCACGCCCGACGGGGCGGCACTCCGCTCATCGAGGATCTGCGAAGCCAGAAGCTGGTTGGCGTTCCACTGGTCAAAAGGGTTTAGGATATCGACTTCCTCAAAACCCCACTCGTGCTGGTGGAGCTTCCTCCAGCGGCCGTTGTCCCCCCAGTCAGCCCCCCGTGTAGGAATAAGCTGCTCGTCTGTGGTAACGGTGGTAAGGGCGTAGGTGTCCGCCTGATTCCCCAGCTGCCCGCCGATCTGGTTGTATAGCTGATCAAGGGCTGACTGCGGGTCTTCCAGGCCCTGGAAACCTTCACTGATGAAGGAATCCGTTTCCTCGATCTCCAGGTCGGTACAGGAGTACAGTCCGAATACCGCCAGGATGGCAAGGGATAGGAATTTCAATTCAAATCTTTTCATGGTCTACAATTTTTTTTAATTAAAAGGTCGCGTTAATTCCAAAAGTAACGGTCAGAGGGTTCGGGAATGCCGCCCAGTCGATCCCCCTTACGGGAATACCAGATCCGAGGGTTCCGGTGGCCACAGTTACTTCAGGGTCGATTCCGCTGTAATCTGTCCACAGGGCAAGGTTCTGGCCTGTCAGGGAGAAGCGAAGGTTTTTGAACGCCCCATCACCACTTAGAGGCACATTGTACCCAATGGTTGCGTTCTGGAACCTGACAAAATCACCTTTTTCAAGGAAACGGGTCGAAACCGCTGTGGAAGCACCTCCGTTTTCCCCGCTGGCAACCACTTCCTGGGTCACGTTACGGGCGGTAACCAACTGGCCGGCATTGAAGAAGGAGTTGGCGGTGTTGTTGTACACGGAGAACCCAAACTGCCCGTTGAAGAAGGCAGAGGCATCCCAGTTCTTGTGGCGGAAGTTCAGCGACAGACCTGAGGTGATATCAGGAAGCCCGTCTTCGCCTACAAAGAATTTGTCAACATCCGGATCCCCTACGCCATTTCCGTCGAAATCCCGGTAGGTTGGGTTTCCTTCCCCGTCAAAGCCGGTAAATTCAGCCATGTAGAAAGAGAAGAGGGAAACACCGGATTCAAAACGCTGGGCGAAGGCACCTGAAAGTCCAGGTCCGTTGATCTCACCCGTGTTGATGGCTCCCGTGAAATCCTGGATTTCGTTGTCGTTGTACGCAATGTTGAAATTGAACCCGAAATCGGTGTCCTCGGTCTGCACGATGTCATACCCAATGGCAAATTCAATACCCTGGTTGATGACGGAGGCATCCACGTTACCAAACTGGAAAGGGATGGTTGATGGAGCAGCAGGAGGTGTCTGCAAAAGCAGGTCATTGGTTTCCCTGCGGTACACATCGATGCTACCGCGGAGGCGGTCCATATTGAAGCCAAAGTCAAGACCCACGTTGAAGTCAAGGGTGGTCTCCCATTTCAGGTCGGGCACGTCTGTGGCAACGATGGAAAGACCGTTCTGGTTGACCGTGTTGTCGTTGTTGATGCCGAGGTTTGCAAAACGCTGGCGGGCTACGAAGTTCCCGTACCCAAGACCTTCCTGGTTACCGATAAGACCGGCACCGAGGCGGAGTTTGAGGGTGGAGACGCTCTCACCGATAAAGTCTTCTTCACCAATCTGCCATGCAAAGGCCCCGGAAGGGAAATACCCGTACTGGTTTTCAGGTCCGAATCGGGAAGATCCGTCCGCCCGCATGGTGGCTGTGAAGAGGTATTTGTCGGCAATGCTGAAATTGACCCGTCCGAAGAAGGACTGCAATTCATCCGTATTGTCAAAATAGTCGGCAGTGGCTGCACGAACCCCCCTGTTGAACTGGAAGGGAACGGTCTCCCCGGCAACCACGCTTGGGAACAAGCGGTTCACCACGAGGGTAGGGGTGTTCACCCCGTAGTAAAACTGCTGGTACGAACCGTCTACGGTCTGTCCTGCAGCATTCAGGGTTCTCCTCATTTCCTCACCCATTTTGTTCAGGTCGGAAGTCCCAAACCCGCGGGCGGCCGTGTTCCGGCCGGAGGTGCGGAAATCCTGGTAGGCGTACCCGAGGATGGCATCCAGCCTGGAGTTGTCAAAAGCGTGCTTGTAGTTGATAGTCGCTTCAAGCGTCTTGTTCAGACGGTCCAGGGTGTTGTATGTACCAAATCCATTGCCTTCAATACCGGTAAAGTTCTGGATTTTGGAGCTGATCACAGAGGTGTTTTCACTGTTGGACTGGTCATAACCGAGGTTTACCTTGGCGGAGAGGTCCGAGGTGATAAGGTACTCTGCGGATCCGTTCAGAAGGATCCGGTCTGTGTTGGTCTTGTTCTGGGTTTCCGCCAGGTAGTTGGCGGGCTGTACCTGTCCACCGCCGTCGTCAAAGCTGGGGCTGTTGGGCCAGGTTGGGTTGGCCGAGTAAGCCGACCCGAGGATGTCCCCGCGGAATCCGGCAGTAGCCGAAAGAGGGGGTTGTTCCCGGTTTACCCGCGCAATGGTTGCGTTGACGTTCAGGAGCAGGCGGTCGTTAAAGAATTTGTGGGCCGCATTGATACGACCGGAAATCCGCTCAAACTCCGATTTTTCAACAACACCAAACTGGTCCTGGTACCCGAAGGTGGCCCGGATGTTCCCGTTGTTGTACCGGTGGGAATAGGCGAGGTTGTGGTTGGTCGACGCAGCGGTGCGCAAGACCACGTCCTGCCAGTTCGTATCGGCCCCGAAGTTCACGTCGTTACGGTTTCCGCCGTAGAGTTCAACGGCATCCAGGAACTCGCTGGCATTGAGCAGGTCGTACTGGCGCACCGGCGTGGAAACACTAAGGTTGGAGGACCACTCAAACTGTCCGCCCTCGGCACCCCTTCCGGATTTTGTGGTGATGATGATTACACCGTTCGCACCCCGCGACCCGTAAATGGCCGTTGCGGAAGCGTCTTTCAGGACACTCATGC
>CAZUZE010000003.1:21886-33029 GCA_964624565.1 uncultured Robiginitalea sp. | reverse complement strand
TGCACTCCGCAAATCCGTAATCCACAATGATGCCAATGACTGGAACCTGCTGACGCAGAAGGGGCAGGTAAGCGGGATCATCGATTTCGGGGACATGTGCTATTCCTGGCTGATCAACGAACTGGCCGTGGCACTGCCCTACGTTATGGCGGAAAAAGAGGATCCGATGGGCCCCGCATGCCAGGTAATCGCTGCCTACCACGGGGAATTTCCGCTCCTCCCTGAAGAACTGGACCTGCTCTATTACCTCATCGCCGGACGGATCTGCATGAGCCTATGCAACAGTGCTGCCGCCAAAAAGCTCAAGCCAGATTCTGAGTATATCCAAATCAGCGAGGGGCCCATGCGCGCGCTGCTAAACCGATGGATCGCAATTTCCCCCGATACCGCCTCGGACCGGTTTGCCCGGGCCGCAGGCCTCCCCACCCCGAAACGGGTGGGCCCTAAAGCCTATCTGGAGCGCCGCGACAGGCTTTTGCCCAAATCCCTTTCTCTGAGCTACGCCAGGCCAATTGTCATGCGGCGGGCCGCCTTTCAGTATATGTTCGACCACAGGGGTAATCGGTTTTTGGATGCCTACAACAACATCATGCTCGTGGGGCATAGCCACCCTGATGTGGTCGGGGCCACCTCCCGGGTTATGGGGCGCATCAACACCAATACGCGCTACCACTACGATGAACTGCTGGACTACAGTGAACAGCTGCTGGACTTGTTCCCGGATTCACTCTCGCGGGTCTTCCTGGTCAATTCGGGCAGCGCGGCCACAGACCTCGCCCTTCGCCTTAGCATGGCCTATACGGGAAGGAAGAAGGTGCTGGCCCTGGAACACGGGTACCACGGGAACACGGTGGCCGGCATTTCAGTAAGCCATTACAAGCACAGGAGGGGGGAATCGTATCCGGATACCCTGCTTTGCCCCATGCCAAAGTCTTTTGGGAGCGGCCTGGAGGATGACGGCTCTGCGGGGTTGTATTTCAGCCGGTTTTGCAGGGACCTTCTGCAGGAAAACCCGGAATCGGTCAGCGCCTTTATCGCCGAACCCATCATGGGATGTGGCGGGCAGGTACCGCTCGCCAGGGGATTCCTGCCTGAGGTCTACAAACTCGTGCGTGCCCGGGGCGGAATTTGTATCAGCGATGAAGTGCAGGTGGGCTTCGGTCGGCTCGGTGACTGGTATTGGGGCTATCAGAAGCACGGGGTGGTACCGGATATGGTCATCCTTGGAAAGCCGATGGGCAACGGGCATCCCATGGGCGCAGTGGTGACCACCTCCCAAATCGCTTCCGCCTTCGATTCGGGCCCCGAGTTTTTTAGTTCCTTCGGGGGGAACCCCGTCTCCTGTGCTGCGGGAAATGCGGTCCTCGGTGTGCTCAGGGCGGAAGGCCTCCGGGAACATGCCAGGGAAACCGGTGCATACCTCAAAGAGGGCTTCCATAAGCTCCGCGCTCGCTACCCTTCTATTGCAGACGTACGGGGGGACGGCCTGTTCCTGGGCGTGGAACTCCTCGATGCGGAAGGGAAACCGGCTACAGGTTTGGCACAGAAACTCAAAAACGGGCTGCGCGAGTCGCATATACTCATCGGTACGGACGGCCCTTTTGACAATGTCCTTAAAATCAAGCCGCCCCTCCCCTTCAACCGGGCCAATTGCGATGAGCTCCTAAGCGAAACATCGAGAATC
Source organism: uncultured Robiginitalea sp. (assembly GCA_964624565.1). Classification (GTDB taxonomy): domain Bacteria; phylum Bacteroidota; class Bacteroidia; order Flavobacteriales; family Flavobacteriaceae; genus Robiginitalea. The sequence goes on along the minus strand of CAZUZE010000003.1, from coordinate 31,345 downwards.
CTCAAATCTCTTGGGGATTCCTGAACTTTTATTGATAATTTAGTCCCCAAACCTAAACCTGACTCTCAATGAACAGTTCCCTGCAGACACAAATTGGATTGGCCGTACTCCGTATAGGAGGTGCTGCCATGATGCTCACACACGGCGTTCCCAAACTCCAGCGCCTGTTTGGCGAAGACCCTATAGAATTCGGAGATCCTCTGGGGATCGGGGCAAGCCCCACTTTTTTCCTCGCGGTATTTGCAGAATTCCTGTGTGCGGTTTTCGTACTTATCGGTTTTAAAACCCGGTGGGCCAGCCTCCCCATCATAATTACCATGCTGGTCGCGGCTTTCGTGCAGCATGCGGCAGACCCTTTCGGTTCCAAGGAGAAAGCCCTGTTGTACGCAATCGTCTTTATCGCGATTTTCCTGTTGGGGCCGGGGGCCTACAGCGTTGACAAAAAGTAACTTACAGGATTTTATGGAGCAATTCCTTCAGGAGGTCTTCCTGTGACATGGCAGGGGCTTCAACTCCTTTGCCCTTGAGGTCCATCTCCCTGAGGGTCCCGATAATGCGGCTCACTTTCCGCATGGGGTAATGCCGGGCTGCTGTCTGGAATTCATGAACAAAATACGGATTGATGCCCAGGGCCCTTGCCACGTTTTTCGGACTGTGATCGTGGAGCCCGTGGTACTGCAGCAATTGGGCAAAAAAGGTGTTTAGCAGGGAAATCGTCATCACAAAAGGGTTTTCCTTCGGATTCTCCGCAAAGTACTTAATAATGCGGGTCGCCTTAGGGATATCGCGCTCCGCAATGGCTTTTTTCAGTTCGAAATTGTTGAAATCCTTGCTGATCCCGATGTGCTTCTCGATGACAACCGGATCGATTTCCGACCCCTCGGGCAGAATTGATTTTAATTTGTCCAGCTCATTGCTGATGCGGCCAAGGTCCTGGCCCAGATATTCCACGAGCAGGGCGGCAGCCTTATGCGAAATAGTATAGCCGCTTCCCAGCAGGACCCTGCGAACCCAGTCGGCCACCTGGTTTTCATACATCTTCTTGCTCTCGAAAACCACCCCCCCGTGTTCGCGCAGGATTTTGAAGAGCTTTTTCCGGCGGTCCAGGGTCTTGTATTTGTAACAGATGACCAGCACGGTTGAGGGCTGGGGGTTCTGGGCATAGGACTGCAATTGCTCGATGGTACGGCTCAAATGCTGTGCCTCGCGCACGATGACCACCTGGTATTCCGACATCATGGGATACCGCCTCGCCTGGGAGATTATTTCTGGCACCGTGGTCTCCTTTCCGTAGACCACCACCTGGTTAAACCCCTTTTGATCCTCAGTGAGCACATTTGTGCCCAGGTACCTTTCAACCCGGTCGATATAATAGGGCTCCTCCCCCATCAGGAAATAAATCGGGGCAGGATTTCCCTTTTGTATTTGTTCTATAATCTTCTTTACTTCATCCATCGCAAAACAAATCCCGGGACATGGTCCGACTCAACTTTCCGACATACGCCTTCCGATTCAAAAGTAGGGAAAATAAAATGCTGGTTTTTGATATCATCCGCAAAAAGTACGTGGCCCTCACCGGGGAAGAATGGGTGCGGCAGCACTGCCTGCATTTTCTGGTGGAGACCATGGGATACCCGGCCGGGCGAATTTTGGTGGAGCGCAGGTTGAAGGTGGAGGAACTTGACAAAAGGATGGATGTGGCAGTCTGTGACCAGAGGGGAAACGTCCGATTGCTGCTGGAGTGCAAGGCCCCTGAGATCCCCCTCGATCAAAAGGTCTTTGACCAGATCGCCCGCTACAACTGGGAGGCGAAAGCCAGCATCCTGATGGTCACAAACGGGATCAGCCACTACTATTGCCGGATGGACTACGACAACAGGGAATACGTCTTTCTGCCCGGGCTGCCCGGGTACGGGGAATTGGGTTAGGCAGCGGAAAGCGGGCTTGCGGGCAGAATCCTTTGCGAAATATTTACTTACTTTGCGCCCTTTCCCTAAGGATGCCAGAAAAAGACCTCTCCTTGAAGACCCAGCAACCCACAGTCGCCATTGTCATTCTCAACTGGAATGGAAGGGCCTTACTGGAACGTTTCCTGCCTTCTGTGGTGAGGTACAGCGGGGCGGCCCGCATCGTACTGGCAGACAATGCCTCCACGGATGACTCGGTCGAATACGTCCGCAGACACTTTCCGGGAGTAGAGGTTGTGGCCAACGAGGCCAATTACGGTTTTGCGGGTGGGTATAACGAAAGCCTTAAGCAGGTGGAAGCTGATATCTACTGCCTCCTGAATTCCGATGTCGAGGTAACCCGGGGCTGGCTGGAACCCGTCCTCGAATTGTTTCAGGCCCGGCCGGAAGCGGGCATCATACAGCCTAAAATCAAGGACCTGAAGCGGCCCACATATTTCGAGTACGCTGGTGCTGCCGGAGGGTTCCTGGACCTTTTTGGCTATCCCTTCTGCAGGGGTCGGATCTTCCAGAGCCTTGAGGAGGACATCGGGCAGTACGACGATACGCGGGAAATTTTCTGGGCTACCGGAGCCTGTATGTTCATAAGAAAGGACCTCTTCCGGACCCTGGGCGGTTTTGACCCGGATTACTTCGCACACCAGGAAGAGGTCGACCTTTGCTGGCGGGCCCACAATCAGGGATACAAGGTATACTACACCAGTGACTCCGAAGTCTACCACCTCGGGGGGTCTACCCTGAGCAACATGAACCCGAAAAAAACATTCCTGAATTTCAGGAACTCCCTTTACTCCATCACTAAAAACCTCCCGGCGCGCAAAGCTTTCCCTATCGTATTTTCCCGCCTGCTCCTCGATGCGGTTGCCGCCTTCCGGTTTCTGTTCCAGCTAAGGGGGCGCCATGCCTGGGCCGTCTTAAGGGCCCACCTTAGTTATTACAGGCACATGCCAAAAATGCTCCGGAAACGGGAAAGGAAGCAGTTTGTTGAAAAATACTCCGCCACAACGTCCGTAGTGTGGTCTTATTACGTACGTAAAATAAAGACTTTTGGTATTTTAGTAAAAGATTAACGAATTCCGATCTTAATGGCAAAGACAATTGTTAATTTTGCTGTATAGATTCGAAAGAAACAAACCAGTAATAACACTAAAATTATACACCTATGAAAAAATGGATGATTGGGAGTCTGGGCCTTGTTCTGGTACTTTCCTCCTGTGTCTCGCAAAAAAAATACGCTGAACTGGAATCCAAGCAAAAGGAAACTCAGGACCTGCTTAACTCGGCTACGGTCAAACTGAACAGCTGCCTTGAGGACAAAGCAACGGCAGATGCCCGGCTGAAAACGCTGGAAGAGCAAAATGCCTTCCTGAAAGCGAACAACCAGGAGTTGATCAACAACATGGGGGACCTCACTACCCTTACCTCCAAGGGTGCGGACAACCTGGAAAAATCACTTGAAAGCCTGCAAGAGAAAGACCTTACCATCCGCAGGTTGCAGGATGCCGTAACGCGCAGGGATTCGGTAAACCTGGCCCTGGTCCAAAGCCTCAAGGGCGTTTTGGGGAACCTGGACGATGAGGATATCGAGATCAGTGTTGAAAAAGGCGTGGTCTTTATCTCAATTTCCGATAAACTCCTCTTCAGCAGCGGCAGCTATAATGTAACCTCAGCTGCCAAGAATGTACTCGGGAAAGTCGCCCAGGTGGTGAACAACAAACCGGACTTTGAGTTTATGGTGGAAGGCCACACAGACAATGTTCCCTACAGGAGCGGTGTCCTTCTGGACAACTGGGACCTCAGTGTTAAACGTGCTACATCCGTGGTTCGCATCCTCCAGAATGACTATAAGGTGGATCCGGCCAGAATGACGGCCGCCGGACGGAGTCATTACATTCCTCTCGTGAGCAATGACACCCCTGCAAACAGGGCCAAAAACCGCCGTACCCGGATTGTGGTGCTGCCAAAACTGGACCAGTTTTACGACATGATCGAAGACGGGATGAAAGATCCCAAAATCAACTAGTCAACAGGTTGAACCTTACAAAAAAGCCCGCAGCAATCCTGCGGGCTTTTTTCTTTAAAGGATGCCCAAATCGCCTTTGCCCTCCCGGAGTACCACAGGCTCAGGCCCGGACAGGTCGATGATGGTGGAAGCGACATTGTCCCCATAGCCCCCGTCGACCACTACGTCCACAAGCTTCTCCCATTTTTCATAGATCAGCTCCGGATCCGTGGTGTATTCAAGGACGTCGTCCTCATCGTGTATGGAGGTCGATACAATCGGGTGACCGAGGCCCTGAACCAGTGCCTGTGCAATCCGGTTATCGGGCACGCGGATACCTACCGTCTTGCGCTTTTTAAAGTCCTTCGGCAATTGCGTACTGCCCGGAAGGATAAAAGTATAGGGGCCGGGCAGGGCGCGCTTGAGTATTTTAAAGGTCGGGGTATCGATTTGCCTCACGTAATCGGAAAGGTTGCTGAGATCCGCACAAATAAAGGACCAGCTGGCCTTCTCGAGCTTGATCCCTTTGATCCTTGCAAGCCTTTCCAGGGCTTTTGAATTGGTGATGTCGCATCCCAGGCCGTATACAGTGTCAGTGGGATAGATGGCCAGGCCCCCATCCCTGAGGATTTCCACCACGCGCTCGACCGCCTTTGGGTTCGGGTTTTCTTCGTAAATACGTATGAATTCAGCCATTTTTTGTCTTTTTATGAGTGCCGGCCCTGACGCGCCGGCTCTTGCTGGTGCAGAACCGTATCAGGATTCCAGAATCTGCAGTTTGGCAAAACGAAGCAGTAATTTTTTTACGTCTCCCCGTTCAAAACGGATCTCCGCTTTTTTATCGTTGCCCGCCCCCTCTATCCTCAGCACGGTTCCCCTGCCAAACCGGGAATGGTCCACCACACTGCCTTCCCTGAGGTCCGCGGCAGCCGCCCCCTCATCCACAGAGGGCTGCCCGAGCTGGGGCCGGATTTTCCGCAGCCGCCTCAATTGCTGTTCCGAAGGGTGGTTGTTTTTGGGCGGGTTCCCTGCGACCGGTTTCTCCTGTCGAAGTTTTGATTTATCCACCTCCCCGAAAATGGAGGCATTGAGCAGGGGCCGGAACCGATAGGTATCCTCCGGGGTGAGGTTTTCGATATAGCGCTCATCGATCTCCTGAAGGAACCGGCTCGGTTCAGCGTCGATCAGCTTGCCCCACCGGTACCTGTTCTGGGTATAGGTGAGGTAGGCCTGGGTTTCTGCCCGCGTAAGGGCCACGTAAAAAAGCCGTCGTTCCTCTTCCAGTTCGCTCCGGGTATTCATGCTCATGGCCGAAGGAAACAGGTCCTCTTCCATGCCCACGACATAGACATACGGAAACTCCAGTCCCTTGGCCAGGTGGATGGTCATCAGCGCCACCCGGTCATCGTCCCCTTTATCCATATCCAGGTCCGTTGCCAGGGCCACGTCCTCCAGGAATTCACTGAGGTCCCCTTTGGCTTCGGCGATTTCCTTCTGCCCCTCCACAAAATCCTTGATCCCGTTGAGCAATTCCTCTATGTTCTCCATCCGGGTAATGCCTTCCGGGGTCCCGTCCTTCTTGAACTCCTGGAGCAACCCGGACTTCTTGGCCACGTGTTCGGCCAGGGTAAAGGCATCGGCGCTTTTATTGAGGACCTGGTAACTGCGGATCATGGCCACAAAATCCTCCAGGCGGGTGCGTGTCCCTGAGTGGAACCCGGTATTGAGGGAACCCAGGGATTCCATGACCTCAAAAATGGTTTTCCCGGTCTGGTTGGCCAGTACGGTTAGCTTGTCCACCGTAGCCTGTCCGATCCCACGTGCAGGGAAGTTGATTACGCGCTTGAGCGCCTCCTCATCCCCGGGATTGATGACCAGGCGGAGATACGCCAGTACATCCTTGATCTCCTTGCGCTGGTAGAACGAGAGTCCCCCGTAGATGCGGTACGGGATATCCCTTTTTCGCAGGGCATCCTCGATGGCCCGGGACTGGGAATTGGTCCGGTAGAGCACGGCAAATGCCCCATTGGGGAGCTGCTCCTGCATTTTGTGTTCAAAAATAGAAGAGGCCACGTAACGGCCTTCATCGGCATCCGTCGGACTGCGGTGCACCCGGACGCGGTTTCCTTCGCTGTTGGCCGTCCAGACGACCTTCTCGAGCTGGTTCTTGTTGTTGGCGATGATACTGTTCGCCGCATTGACGATGTTTTTGGTGGACCGGTAATTTTGCTCCAGGCGGTAGAGGCCCACATTGTCGTAATCCCTCTGAAAGTTCAGGATGTTATCGATATTGGCGCCCCTGAAGGAGTAAATGCTCTGGGCGTCGTCCCCCACAACACAGATATTCTGGTACCGGTCGGCAAGCGCCCTTACGATCAGGTACTGGGAGTGGTTGGTATCCTGGTACTCGTCCACAAGGATGTAGCGGAAGCGGTCCTGGTATTTCATCAGGACCTCGGGAAACCGGGTAAGCAGTTCATTGGTGCGCAGCAGGAGGTCGTCGAAATCCATGGCGCCGGCCTTGAAACAGCGATCGACATAGTTTTTGTAAATCTCCCCCAGCCTGGGCCGCCTCGACATCGCATCCGCCTCCTGCAGTTCCGGATTCTGAAAATAGGCCTTCACGGTAATCAGGCTGTTTTTATAGGACGAGATCCGCTGCTGTATCTGCTTGTACTTGTAGATGTCCTTGTCCAGGCCCATCTCCCGGATGATGGATGCGATCAGCCGCTGCGAGTCCTGGGTGTCGTAAATGGTAAAATTGCTGGGGTAGCCCAGCCGGTCCCCATCGAAGCGCAGCAGGCGTGCGAAAACGGAGTGAAAGGTCCCCATCCAGAGGTTCTTGGCCTCGGAGCCACCCACCAGGTCGGCAATTCTCTTTTTCATCTCCCGCGCCGCCTTGTTGGTGAAGGTCAGGGCGAGGATGTTGAACGGATCCACCCCCTGCTGCATCAAATGGGCGATGCGATACGTGAGCACCCGGGTTTTTCCGGAGCCCGCGCCCGCGATGACCATAAGAGGGCCATCCTTGTGCAGGACGGGGGCCCGCTGGGCCTCGTTGAGGACGTCGAGATAGGTATTGACACCTGGTTTTTCCACGGGCTCAAGTTAGCCAATATTCACTGCAACCTCAAAGGCTTCCAGGCAGATATTATGAACAGTGCCCTGCTGATTTGGTCATTTTGAATATCTTTAGCGGAAACTACGGTTCGCTGACAATGAAGTTTGGCAAATTACTCCTCCCTGTCCTGCTTTGCACCCTACCCCTTTTACAGGCACAGGAGAAAATAACCGGACCGGTAATCCCCGGATTCGGGCCTGTATGGAAAATCCCGAACCCCTCCTACCCCACGGATACCACTGCGACCTTCCGGGCGGTTTTCGATGTCATGAACAGCCCCGAAGACAAGACCCGGGTCAACCCGTGGATCGAAACCGCCGCCCGTTTTCTCAACATGCACGCGGCCTCAGGGGTGGACCCGGACCGGCTTAAAGTTGCCCTGGTGGTCCACAACCAGGCGAGCACCGACCTGCTGAACAATTCCGAATACCGCAGGCGTTTCGGAAGCGAAAACCCGAATCGCGACCTGCTCAGGGCCCTTATGGAATCCGGGGCCGAGGTCATTTTATGCGGGCAGTCCTCGATAGCGCGCGAGGTGCCCATAGAAGTTACAGTTGAGGGGGTCAAACGCTCCCTTTCCGCCATGACGGCGCTGATCCAATTGCAGGACCAGGGCTACCGTTTGATTAAATTTTAAACATCGCTACAATGAAGAAAAACACCCTGTTACTGATGGTTATGCTGCTGACCTTTGGGTCCGCCTTCGGACAAAAATTAAAACTGGAAGCCGATTACAAGGCCATAGAGCCCAAGGTGATTGAATGGAGGCGGCACATCCACCAGTATCCCGAGTTGTCCAACCGGGAATTTAAAACCGCAGAAAAAATTGCCGCACATTTGAAATCCCTTGGCCTGGAGGTACAGACCGGGGTAGCGCATACCGGGGTGGTCGGAATCCTAAAGGGCAACAAACCCGGCAAGGTCGTTGCCCTGAGGGCGGATATCGATGCCCTCCCGGTCTATGAGCGCAATGAATTGCCATTCCGGTCAGAGGTCACCAGCGAATTCCTGGGGGAACAGGTAGGGGTCATGCACGCCTGTGGGCACGATACCCATACGGCGATCCTCATGGGGGTGGCAGAGGTCCTTTCCAAACACCGGGACGCGATAAAGGGGACGGTGAAGTTTATTTTCCAGCCCGCTGAGGAGGGCCCTCCCCCCGGGGAGGAAGGCGGTGCCCTGCTGATGGTTAAGGAGGGGGTCCTCAAAAACCCGGATGTGGACGCCATTTTCGGGCTGCACATCAATTCCCAGACGCCCGCAGGGGTCATCCGCTATAAGTCCGGGGGCACGATGGCAGCCGCCCAGAGCTTTACCATACAGGTGAAGGGAAAACAGAGTCACGGATCCCAGCCCTGGTCCGGGGTGGATCCCATCCTGATCAGTGCCAAAATCATCGACGGGCTGCAAACCATCATCAGCCGGGAAGCTAATCTGACAAACGAGGCCGCTGTGATTACGGTGGGCAAGATCAAAAGCGGTGTCCGTTTCAACATCATTCCCGAAAGCGCCGAGATGCTGGGGACCATACGCACCCTGGACTACGACATGAAGGAACATATCAACCGGCGGATGATGGAAATGATCCCCACAATCGCAAAGGCCTACGGGGGGGAAGCAACTGTGGAAATAAAGGATGCCACTGACATCACCTACAACAACCCGGAACTGGTCAGCGCCATGCTCCCAACCCTGAACCGGGTAGCCGGGGAGGCAAACGTACAGACCCAGAAAGCGGTTACCGGGGCTGAGGATTTCTCTTATTTTCAGCGGGAGGTACCCGGCTTTTTCTTCTTCCTCGGGGGGATGACCCCCGGAAATAAGGAACCCTTCCCACACCATACCCCGGATTTCAGGATCGATGAATCGGGCATGATCCTCGGGGTAAAGGCGCTGACTGAACTCAGCCTGGATTACCTGAATAACGGATAGCGCACGGAAACCAGCCCTGTGAAAGGACCGGCAACCGGGAACGGAAGAAGTGTTCTTTGGTTTTTAAGCTGTAAAGTGGCCGCCCCGGGTAAATTATCCGGATAGGAGTGTATCTTTGCTGTCAAAATTTAAAGGCAAATGAAAACCGTTACCCATTTCTTTTCATACAAAGTTGGTTTCCTGATGGCGTTGTTGCTGGTTGGTCAACTGGCCTCGGCTCAGCGTAAATCGGACCTGATCGCTGAAATCGAAACCCTTAAAACCCAGGTAAGGGATCTTGAAAAGTCCGTCTCAGAAGCGCAGGCGCGGGAAAAGGCATCCGAGGCCAAAGCCAGTTCCTATGAAGCCCAGGTGGTCGAACTAAAGGATGCAAATGCCACTCTGATGCAAAACCTCGGCAGTTTTGCCAATGTATCCAATAAAAAAGAAGATGCCCT
>CAZUZE010000003.1:982-21876 GCA_964624565.1 uncultured Robiginitalea sp. | reverse complement strand
CGTATGAACAAAACGCAGCAAACACTATTCGCCAAGCCCTGGAGGCCCTCAATGCGAAGGAACGCCAGCTCAAGGGGATCGAAACTTCTTTCAGCGCGAATGATTCCACGATCATCGTCCTTCTCAACGATGCCAAAAGGACACTGGGCCCCGATGCCCAGCTCAAAGTGGCTGCAGGTAGCCTGGTAATCTCCGGCAGCCTTTCCTCCCTTTTCGGGAGCGACACGGGGACGGCCCTGACCGAGGCGGGTGGTGCCTGGGCCCAGCGCGTGGCCGCCCTGGCCAAAGCCCACCCCGAACTGGCAGTAACAGTGGAAGGCCTGTCGATGACAGGGGATATGGCCCTGGCCGCCAACCAGGCAACTGCCGTGATGAATGCCCTACAGGGAACCTATGAAGTTCCGGAATCCCGGTTGCAGGTCCGCGCGAGGGACGGGAATTTCAGCGAAGGGGTGGACATCCTGCTGCACCCGGATTACAGGAAATTTTACCAGATGGTCAAGGACGAGGTAAAACGGTAGGCCCCCGGAAAAACGGCGGACGGAATACTTTTTGGGCCTTTCGGTCGTTAATCAGGACAAACCCTTTTAACCGATGGACGGAATCGATATCCTTCAGCTTTTTGCATACCTGCTGCCCGCCGTTGTCACAGGTGTTGTGGCCTTCTATTTCTTCAAAATGCACACCAAAAACGAGGAGGGCCGTCGCAGGTTCCTGCTGCAAAAGGACAGCCAGAAAAATACGCTGCCCATCCGCCTCCAGGCCTATGAGCGCATGGCGCTGTTCCTGGAGCGTATTGCGATCCCGAAACTGGTGGTTCGGGTGGCCCCGAAATCTTCTGATAAAGGGGAGTATGAAAACCTGCTGATCCGGACCATTGAGAATGAATACGAGCATAACCTTTCCCAGCAGATCTACATGAGCGACGAGTGCTGGAATGTCATAAAAGCCGCCAAGAATGCCACGATACAGGGGATCCGGAAGTCGGCCATGAGCGAATCGGACAGCGCGGACAAACTTCGGGAAGACCTCCTAAACGACATGATGGACAAGTCCTCCCCTTCCGCCACCGCACTTTCCTATGTGAAAAAGGAGATCGGAGCCCTCTGGTAGGATTCAGGTCATTTCCAGTTCACTGCTGCCCTCGCTGCGGGATTCTGCATAGAGGTACCCGCTTTTCCACCATTTGGTCATCTGGGTTTTATCGAAAACAAGCGAATTGGTGGTCAGCACCGTGGGCGTATAGTAGAAATTGATGATCGCGTTCTGGTGGTTGGCGGTATATTTCCCGATCTTGATGTTGTGTTCCTCGATGCGATCCAGCATAAAGGCAAACATGCTGGTCAGCAGGGAAAAGGCGTTTTTGGAGGGCATCCGGTTCAGGTGGGACACTTCCGTATGAAGGATGATTGCGTCCACTACCCGTGCCCCCCGCTTTATGGCTTCCTCAATGGGGACCATGCACCCCAGGCCGCCGTCGGCGTATTCCAAACCATTCTTGCGAACCAGGCTCATGAACGGGATGTAGTTGCAGGAAATCCAGATCCACTCGCAAAAGGAGTCGTAATCAAAATCGTTTATCGATTTGTATTCCACCTGGTTCAGCGTAAGGTTTGATACTGTTACCACAATATCCACAGGTCCCCTTTTAAGCTGGTCGAATTCCGCCTCGGTGAGCGAATTGCGAATGAGTTTGAGCAGGTTGTGGCTTTCACCGAAAGTCTTGCTGCCCCTGAAAAAATTCTTCAGGACATTCCGGTGGTTGATGCCTATGGTGGCCGTTCCGTAACGCCGCTGCACTGTAAAGGGGCAGTTGCTGAAGATGTCCTCCTGGGTTACCGAGGTATAGACTTTCCTGATTTTATCCACTTTGTGCAGCCCGAGGTGTGAAATGAGCAGGCTCCCCGTTGAGGTGCCCAGCAGCAGGTCATAGGTGTATTTTCTCTCCTCGAGAAGGTACTGGGCCACCCCCCCGGCAAATGCCCCTTTGCTTCCCCCGCCGGAAATAACCAATGCCCTCATAAATTATCGATTAACTTGTGAAGGTAGACATACCTTTCCCTGGGATAAGGACTTGCCAGGGCAGCCCAGTCCGCAGCCTTCGGGTTTTGTGTAACCACCTCCCCGAGCAGGCTCCGGCTAAATTTCCTGAATTGCCAGCTATGGTGCTCTGTAGCCTCCATTAAATCACTGATATTATTGCTGTTAAGCGCTCTTACCTGATGCAACATCGCAAGGGCGTTCTGCCGCGTTTCCCAGGAATTTCCCGGCGCGGTCGTGGCCCTGAGTGCCCCGAGGTATTCCTGCCGCCGCTCCGGGGTCTGGTACTCCGGGGTAAGTACGGCCAAAAGCAGCCACAACTGCCTGAGGCGAATCGCTTCCAGGCTGCCGTTTGCTGCGAGGCGGTCCAGATACTCCGGACGGTTCGCGGCATCCCCTGCCCAAAGTTTGAAAAAGGCATTTTCCCGCAGGACATAGCTGGGGGCATCGAGCCAGCGCTGCAGATAGGGCTGCATCCAAGGTTTCATCTCCCCGGTTTGTTCCAGCAGGGCCTTATGGACGACAGGGGACTCCTCCCCTGCGGCCTGCTCCCAAATCCTCCGGGTGGTGGCTGCCCCAAGGGCTTCAAGCAGGTGGGCCCTGTATTGGGGGCTCGCGTCTGAGTTCCAAAATTCGAGGAAGCGGTCCTCATTTGGCAAAATCCAGGTGCGGATCTCCCCGTAAGCTGCCAGGAAGTTGCCGATCTCAGCCTCATGATCCTCCAGGTATGCCAAAGCGGTGTCCACGGGGAACTCCCGGGATTCCAGCCAGGTGGCCCTGTACTGCTGCAGAGAGGTTCCCGAGACCGATTCCATGATGGAGAGGAAATCCGGGACCGTCGCGCTGGCATAGGCATAGGTTGAAAGGAATTCCCGGACCCCACGATCGAAATTCTCCTGCCCGAGCTGATCGCGCAAGGCATACAGGGCCCAGGCCCCCTTCTCGTAAAATGTCAGGCTGCCGGCATTGGGGTCCAGCAGGGACTCCCCCTGCCCATCGCGGTCCATGGCCTCCAGAACCCGGGCGGTTTCATAGAGCTTCCAATGGGTATAAGCGGGGCCAAAGAGGAAACCCTCCGCCCTGTAGGCGTAGAAAGTCGCAAATCCTTCGTGAAGCCAGTGGTGACCGCCGTCCTTTTCCGTTACCAGGTTGCCGAACCATTGGTGTGCCAGTTCATGGGCGTTGATGTTCACATAGTTCTCGTCATTGTATCCCAGGGAATCCACCAGGTAGCGGTCGGAAAAGAAGGTGGCGGCCGTATTCTCCATCCCGGCATAGAGGAAGTCGCTCACAGGCACCTGTTTATAGTCCTGCCAGGGATAGGGAACCCCGATCTCAGCTTCGAGGAAATCGAATATTTCAACGGTATGCAGGTAAGTCCAGTCTGCTTTTTCCCTGGCCCCCTCGGGATAGTACAACCTGAGGGGCACCCCGGAGGATGAATGCGCGTCCAGGCGGTCGTACCGTCCTGTGGCAAAGGCCAGCAGGTAGCTGCTCATAGGGCGCTCCATATCAAAATCCCATTGTGCCTTCCCGTCTGCCAGTAGGCTCCTTTTGCCGACCCCGTTGGCGATGACCTGGTAGGTGGAGTCCATGCGCACGGAAAGGTCAAAAACCACCTTATCCCCCATCTGATCCACCACCGGCACCCAGTGGCTGCTGTTCTTCCCCTGGCCCTGGGTCCAGATTTGCTCATTGCCCTCAATGGCGTCTCTCCAGCCGATAAAATAAACGGCCTGTTTGGGGAAGGCTCTGTAGGAGATTTCCAGTTCCTGCAGGTTTTGCCCCCCGGGCGCCTTTAACCTGAGTTTGCCCCCTGCGTTGCCAAACGGGACCGGGGAACCGTTCAGGACTACGCGCTCAAATTCCATATTGTGCGCATCGAGGAAAACACTGTCCAGCCCCGGCGGGACTTTGAACAGGTACCGGACCTCCCCCTCCACGGATTCTTTATAGGGGTCCGGGGCGATCCGGATCTCGGCCTTGATGAAATCGGGGGCCGGATCCTGGGCACTGAGGGTAGGTTGCCAAAGGCCCGCCAGGAGGAGGGCCATAAGTAGTCTGAAGTCGCAGGATCCTGGAGCCATGCCTCAAATTTAGCATTTTGCCGGGTTGCACTTCTATAGGGGAAGTGGTATTTTAGGCCGATGCATCCCAAAGCGCTTCAAACGCCCATCACCTATCTCAAAGGGGTAGGCCCCGGCAGGGCGGCCCTGCTCGGGCGAGAATTGGGAATCGAAACCTATCAGGACCTCCTGTATTTTTTCCCCAACCGCTATATCGACAAATCCCGGTTCTACAAGATTTCCGAGCTGGAGCGCTCCGGGGCTGAAGTGCAGGTCATCGGCCGCATCACGCATCTGAAAACGGTTTCACAGCAGAAAGGGAAGCGGTTGGTGGCGACCTTTTCCGATGAAACCGGCACCATGGAACTGGTCTGGTTCCGTGCACATAAATGGTTTGAGCAGCGGCTGAAACTCAATGAACCCTATGTGGTTTTCGGGCGGGCCAACTGGTTTAACGGGAGCTTTTCCCTGCCCCATCCGGAGGTTGAATTGCTCAGTGACTTCGAGGGCCAGAAGCGGATCCGGATGCAGCCCGTCTACCCCTCTACTGAAAAACTCACCAAACAGGGGGTGACCAACCGGATGATTTCCGCCTGGATGCACCACCTGCTGGGGGAAAGCGGCAATCTGATCCCGGAAACCCTTCCCGCCCGCCTAAGGGAAGCCCTCCGCCTGCCCGGAAAACAACACGCCCTTTGGCAGGTCCACTTCCCGGATTACCAGAAGGAACTGTCCCAGGCCAGGTTTCGCCTGAAATTTGAAGAGCTCTTTTATATTCAATTGGCCCTGCTCACCAAAAAGAACCGCAGGAAAAGCCGGATCAAAGGCCTGGTTTTTGAAAAAGTGGGGGCCCACTTTACGGAGTTTTTCAGCAACCACCTGCCCTTTGAACTTACCGGGGCCCAGAAAAAGGTCATAAAGGAGATCCGGGCAGATCTGGGGAGCAATGCCCAGATGAACCGCCTCCTGCAGGGCGATGTCGGGTCCGGCAAAACGATTGTGGCGGTGATGGCCATGCTGCTCGCCCTGGATAACGGGTATCAGGCATGCCTGGTTGCCCCCACCGAGATCCTGGCCCAGCAGCACGCCCAGTCCGTGCGCGAGCTTCTGGAGCCTATGCACATCCCGGTGGCCCTGTTGACCGGCTCGGTCAGGGCGCGGGACCGCAAACCGATATACGAGGGGTTACAGGACGGGAGCCTGCCCATCCTTGTGGGGACCCACGCCGTCCTGGAAGAGGCCGTGCAATTCGCCAACCTGGGCCTTGCCATCATCGATGAGCAGCACCGGTTCGGCGTTGCCCAGCGGGCCCGGATGTGGCAAAAGAATACCACACCCCCGCATATTTTGGTCATGACCGCCACGCCCATTCCGAGGACCCTGGCCATGAGCCTTTACGGGGACCTCGACATCAGCGTCATCGACTCCCTGCCGCCGGGAAGAAAACCGGTCCGGACGGTTCACAGGAAGGATTCAGACCGCCTCAGGGTATTCCGTTTTATGCGGGATGAAATCGCGAAGGGACGCCAGGTCTACGTGGTCTACCCACTGATCCAGGAATCGGAAGCCTTGGACTACAAGGACCTGATGGATGGTTTTGAAAGCATCAGCCGGGAATTCCCCCCTCCTTCCTACCAGATTTCCATCGTGCACGGGAAGATGAAACCCCAGGACAAGGAATTCGAAATGCAGCGGTTTGTGGAGGGAAAGACACAAATCATGGTCGCCACGACCGTCATAGAAGTCGGGGTGAATGTGCCAAATGCCTCCGTCATGGTGATCGAAAGTGCCGAGCGCTTTGGCCTGTCGCAGTTGCATCAGCTTAGGGGGCGGGTGGGCCGTGGGGCGGACCAGAGCTATTGCATCCTGATGAGCAGCGGGAAACTCTCCGAAGATGCCCGGACCCGGTTGCAGACCATGGTGCATTCACAGGACGGTTTTGAAATTGCGGAAACCGACCTTCAGCTTCGGGGGCCGGGGAACCTCATGGGTACCCAGCAAAGCGGTATCCTCTCCCTAAAGATCGCCGATGTGGTCAGGGACAGCGACATCCTGAAAACAGCCCGTTATTACGCCCTGGAACTGCTAAAAACCGATCCGCGCCTCTCGGATGTGGAACACCAAATGGTGCGGGAAAAGATGGCGCGGATGGATGTTTTTAAAAACATCTGGGACTATATCAGCTGACCCTTTTTCCATTGGCCATCCGGGGGCTTTTCATAAAGGCATCCCTTGCAAGTGCCCGTAAAACCATCCTGGGACCCTGTCCGCCAATGCCACAAAGCCCCGGCGGCCTCTCCTGCAGCACCGGGTTGAACATCGTAATTTCATGGGGTCGTTAAACGACATTTACCCGCGCACCTATTACTTTCGCACTGTTTAAAAAACAGATAAAAATTTAGAGATTCATGCCTGTAACGCTTTTTGACAAAGTATGGGATTCCCATGTGGTGCGCAGTATGGAAGACGGGCCGGATGTGCTCTTTATCGACCGGCACCTGGTCCATGAAGTCACCAGCCCCGTGGCCTTCCTCGGCCTGAAAACACGGAACATTCCGGTTTTGTACCCCCAGCGCACCTTTGCCACTGCCGACCACAATACCCCGACGCGAAACCAGCACCTCCCGGTGGCGGATCCCCTTTCTGCAAACCAGCTCAAGGCCCTTGAGGAAAATGCCGGAAAACACGGTATTCCCTATTGGGGACTGGGACATGAAAAAAATGGCATCGTCCATGTGATCGGGCCTGAAAACGGGATTACCCTTCCCGGGGCCACGATTGTTTGCGGTGACTCCCACACTTCGACCCACGGGGCCTTCGGGGCCATTGCCTTTGGCATCGGCACCTCCGAGGTGGAAATGGTGCTGGCCACGCAGTGTATCATGCAGCCAAAGCCGAAACGGATGCGCATCACCATTGATGGCCGGCTGAATCCGGGGGTGACCCCCAAGGATGTCGCCCTGTTCATCATATCGCAACTGAGTACCTCAGGGGCCACAGGTTATTTTGTGGAGTATGCCGGGGGTGTTTTTGAGAACATGTCCATGGAAGGCCGGATGACTGTCTGCAACCTGAGCATCGAAATGGGTGCCCGCGGGGGCATGATGGCGCCGGACGAAAAGACCTTTGAATATATTGCAGGAAGGGAATTCGCTCCCCAGGGGGAAGCCTGGGACCGGGCGATGCGCTACTGGAAAACCCTTCATACGGACCCCGGTGCGGCTTTTGACAGGGAGTTTGTTTTTCAGGGCGGGGAGATCGAGCCGATGATCACCTATGGGACCAACCCCGGGATGGGGATGGGGATCACGGGTTCCATCCCCCTGGCAGACCCTTCGGACAGCGGAAGCGCCACCTACAAAAAATCACTGGAATACATGGATTTCCGGGAAGGGGACTCCATGCTGGGCAAAAAAGTGGACTTTGTTTTTCTCGGGAGTTGCACCAACGGCAGGATCGAGGATTTCCGCGCCTTCACAGAGGTCGTCAAGGGTCGGAAAAAAGCACCCCATGTCACCGCCTGGCTTGTCCCGGGATCGCATAAAGTGGAGGTTGCCATCCGCAAGGAAGGCTTGCTGGACATCCTGGAAGAAGCAGGCTTCGAGCTCAGGGAACCGGGTTGCTCCGCCTGCCTGGCCATGAATGAGGATAAAATCCCTCCCGGGAAATACGCCGTGAGCACCTCCAACCGGAATTTCGAGGGCCGTCAGGGTCCCGGGGCGCGGACCCTCCTGGCCTCCCCCCTGGTCGCCGCTGCCGCGGCCGTGACCGGGCAGGTAACCGATCCCAGAGAACTTTTGAAAACCGAACTGGCCTCCTAAAAACTAATCCCATGGCATACGATAAATTCAAGGTACTCAGAAGCACGGCAGTACCCCTGCCGATCGAAAATGTGGATACGGACCAGATCATACCGGCCCGGTTCCTGAAGGCCACGGAGCGCAAGGGCTTTGGAGAAAACCTCTTCCGGGACTGGCGGTACAATCCGGACGACACCCCCAAACCCCATTTTGTGCTCAACAACCCCATTTACAGCGGGAAAATCCTCGTGGGCGGCAAGAACTTCGGCTCGGGCTCCTCAAGGGAACACGCCGCCTGGGCTGTGTACGACTACGGGTTCCGCTGTGTGGTCTCCAGTTTTTTTGCCGATATTTTCAGGAACAACTGCCTGAATATCGGGGTGCTGCCCGTACAGGTAAGCCCGGAGTTCCTCAAGCAGATATTCCAGGCTATTGAAGCTGACCCGAAAACCCTACTCGAAGTGGACCTCCCTGCCCAGGAGATCCGGATAACCGAAACCGGGGCTTCCGAAACTTTTGAGATCAACGGGTATAAAAAAGAAAACATGCTCAATGGTTTTGACGATATTGACTTCCTGCTGAACATGCGGGAGGAAATCGAGGCATTTGCCGCCAAAACCCCCTTGTAATTCAAGCCTTCCACCCTGTGTCAACCAACGAACCTTCCGCGACGTCCAGACGGCGCATCGAAATAATGGATACGACCCTGAGGGACGGCGAGCAAACCTCAGGGGTTTCTTTTACGGCCCCCGAGAAACTCACCCTGGCCAGGCTGCTGCTGGAGGAGCTTCGCGTGGACCGGATCGAAGTGGCCTCTGCCCGCGTATCCGAGGGGGAGTTCGAAAGCGTCCGGCAAATCGCCGATTGGGCAAAGGACGCTGGCATGCTCCCAAAAGTAGAGGTCCTGAGTTTTGTGGACGGGGGCGCCTCCCTGGAGTGGATTCGCAGATCCGGGGCGCGAACCCAGAACCTGCTGAGCAAGGGATCCCTCAACCACCTGACACACCAGTTGCGCAAGTCCCCGGAAGCCCATTTCGGGGAAGTTGCAGCCGTCCTCCAGGAGGCCCGGGAGCTGGGCATCCGATCCAATATCTACCTGGAAGACTGGAGCAACGGGATGCGCAATTCCAGGGAGTATGTCTTCGATTTCCTCGATTTTCTAAGGGAACAGCCCCTGGACCGTGTCCTGCTGCCGGATACCCTGGGGATCCTAACCCCCCGGGAAACCGGTACCTTCATCCGGGAGATCATCTCGCGCTACCCGGAATTGCATTTTGACTTCCATGGGCACAACGATTACGACCTGAGCGTCGCCAATGTGATGCAGGCCATCGAGGCAGGGATCCACGGACTCCACCTCACTGTAAACGGAATGGGGGAACGGGCGGGGAACGCCCCACTTTCCAGCGTGGTGGCCGTGATCAACGACTTTATGCCCGAAGTGGAGATCGGCGTCTGTGAGTCTTCCCTCTATAAAGTCAGCAAGCTGGTATCTGCCTTTACGGGTATCGGCATCCCGTCCAACAAACCGGTTGTCGGAGATAATGTTTTTACCCAAACAGCTGGTATACATGCGGATGGAGACAATAAAAAGAACCTTTACTTCAATAGTCTTTTGCCGGAGCGCTTCGGGCGAAAACGCCGGTATGCCCTCGGAAAGACATCCGGCAAGGCGAACATCCAGAAAAACCTGCAGGAGCTTGGGCTCACCCTTACCGATGCGGAGATAAAACTGGTTACCGACCGGATCATCGAACTCGGGGACCGGAAGGAACGGGTAACCCGGGAGGACCTGCCCTATATCATATCGGATGTCCTGGGCACGGAAGGGAGGCCCCAACAGGTCTTTATCCGCTCCTACGTCCTGACCCACGCCAAAGGCCTGCAGCCCACCACGACGGTCATGCTTGAAATCGAAGGGAAAACGTACGAGGAAAACGGAAGGGGTGACGGGCAGTTCGACGCTTTTATGAATGCCCTCCGAAAGGTGTATGCAGGGTTGCAGAAACCCCTGCCGGAACTGACAGACTACGCCGTGCGCATCCCCCCGGGATCCAGTTCGGATGCCCTGTGCGAGACGCTGATCACCTGGAAAAACGGGACGCGTGAATTTACCACCCGGGGGCTGGATTCGGACCAGACAGTGTCGGCCATCAAAGCCACGGAGAAAATGCTCAACCGCTGCTCCTGATCCCGGGGGGGGCTTTCAGAGCAGGTATTCCGTATTGATAAAGTTGGAATTCTTCTCCTCCAGCAATTCCTCCACGATCTGGTTGTTTAGCGGGTTGTCCTTAAATGCGACGAAGGTGCGTATGGAGAACGACCGCAACGCATCGTAGACGCTCAGGGTGGACTGGGCTGAATCCTTCCGGCCGGTAAAGGGATAGACATCCGGGCCGCGCTGGCAAGAACTGTTCAGGTTCACCCGGCAAACAAGGTTGACCAGGGTGTCAATCAGGGGCGCCAGGGTCCCTACATCCTTGCCAAACAGGCTGACCTGCTGCCCGTAATTGCTCATCGCCATATCGTCCAGGGGCTCCTCGATCTCCCTGAAGGGGACCACCGGGATCACAGGGCCGAACTGCTCTTCCTCGTAAACGCGCATCCCCGCGCTAACCGGGTAAAGGACGGCGGGCCAGATAAAATTGTCAAAACGCGTGCCCCCCTTTTCGTTGAGGATCCGTGCCCCTTTGGCAATGGCATCGTCGATAAGCTCCTGTATGTAGTCTGGTTTGCCAGGCTCGGGAAGTGGGGTAAGCTGTACGCCCGCGTCCCAGGGATTGCCAAACTTCGCCTCGTCCACTGCCCGGGTAAACCGCTGCAGGAAGTCTTCCTGAATCGCCTCGTGGACATAGATGATTTTAAGGGCCGTGCAGCGTTGCCCATTGAACGAAAGCGTGCCGGAGAGGCATTCTTTAACGGTTAAATCCAGGTCGGCATCCGGCAGGATAATGGCCGGGTTTTTGGCTTCCAGCCCCAGGACGAGCCGCAGGCGGTTGCTTTTGGGGTGCTGGTCCTGGAGGGCATTGGCAGACTTGCTGTTGCCGATAAGGGCAAGGACATCCACCTTGCCGGTTTTCATGATGGGGGCTGCCACGGCACGCCCCCTTCCGAAAAGCACGTTGACCACCCCTTTGGGGAAGCTGTTTTGGAAGGCCTCAAGCAGGGGGGTGATCAGCAGTACCCCGTGCTTGGCAGGCTTAAAAATGGTGGTGTTCCCCATGATGATGGCCGGGATCAAAAGGGCAAAGGTTTCATTCAGGGGGTAATTGTAAGGCCCGAGGCATAGGACCACCCCCAGCGGCCCCCTTCGGATATGCGCATACACCCCGTCGTGCTTGTCGAAACGCGCCGCATTTCGGTCGAGTTTTTTGTATTCCTCAATCGTGTCCTCGATGTATTCCACCGTCCTGTCAAACTCCTTTTCTGAATCGGGAAGGGATTTCCCGATCTCCCACATCAGCAGGGTGACGACCTGATCCCGCCTGGACCTCATTTGGCCCAGGAATTTCTCCATACAGGCGATGCGGTCCCTTACCTTCATGGTTGGCCATGCGCCCTTGCCCCTGTCGTAGGCCTTAAGGGCTGCCTCAAGGGCCTCCAGTGCCTCGTCCTCGCTCATGTCCGGGATACTGCCCAGGCGCGTGGGACGGTACTCAGGGGTTGAGGAAATCGTCGAAAAGACCTCGGTAGTTCGTCCGCTCCAGCGGAGCAATTCCCCTCCGATCAGGTATTCCTTCTGATCGACAGGCGTTTTCAGGGCATACTTTTCCGGGATTTCTCGAAATGAAGGCATGGTCGCAGTTTTAAGTCGGGTTATCTTGGTTTTTCTGTCGGCCCGGCACCTGTCAGATAGCGGGTTTCATGGCGGTCATGGACTCGCGGAGCCGGGCACCGACCACCTCTACCGGGTGGTTTCGTATGATTTTGTTCACGTGGATCAGTTCCGCGTTGTCCACCGTTGCATCTTCCCCTTCCCCAAAGGCCTTTCCGATGACATCCGTGGAAACGGTTGCCATGAAGTCAGAAAGGAGCGGTTTGCAGGCGTGGTCAAAAAGGTAACACCCGTATTCGGCGGTGTCGGAAATCACGCGGTTCATTTCAAAGAGCTTCTTCCGCGCTATGGTATTGGCGATCAGGGGGGTTTCGTGAAGGGATTCATAGTAGGCAGACTCCCCGATGATGCCGGATTCGGTCATGGCTTCATAGGCGAGTTCGACGCCTGCCCTTACAAAGGCCACCATCAGCACCCCCTTGTCGTAACACTCCTGTTCACTTATCCTGCCCCCAGAGGCACTGGTTTTTTCAAAAGCTGTTTCCCCCGTGGCGGCCCTCCATTTCAGGAGGTTGGCATCCCCGTTGGCCCAGTCTTCCATCATGGTTTTGGAAAAGGTGCCGCTCATGATGTCGTCCATATGCTTGCGGAACAGGGGGCGCATGATCTCCTTTAGCGTTTCCGAAAGCCGAAAGGCCTCTATTTTCGCGGGATTCGACAGGCGGTCCATCATGTTGGTGATGCCCCCGTACTTGAGGCCCTCTGTGATATTCTCCCAGCCGTATTGCACCAGTTTGGCTGCATAGCCGGGCTCCAGCCCCCCGGCAACCATCTTGTCAAAACAAAGGATGGAACCGGTCTGCAACAAGCCGCACAGGATGGTCTGTTCCCCCATAAGATCCGATTTAACCTCGGCGACAAACGAGGATTCCAGCACCCCTGCCTTGTGCCCCCCTGTGGCTACCGCATAGGCTTTTGCCTGGGCAAGGCCCTTGTTCTCAGGGTCATTTTCCGGATGTACCGCAATAAGGGTTGGCACCCCGAAACCCCGTTTGTATTCTTCCCGGACTTCAGACCCCGGGCTTTTCGGGGCCACCATGATAACCGTTAAATCCCCGCGCACCCGCATTCCTTCCTCCACGATGTTAAACCCGTGGGAATAGGACAGGGTAGCCCCTTTTTTCATAAGGGGCATCACCGCCCCCACAACAGCTGTGTGCTGCTTGTCCGGGGTAAGGTTAATGACCAGGTCCGCCTGTGGGATCAGCTCCTCGTAGGTTCCCACCTGAAAGCCGTTTTCCGTGGCATTGACATAGGAGTCCCTTTTTTCCGCAATTGCGGCCGGCCTTAGGGCGTAGGCGATGTCCAGGCCGGAATCCCGCATATTCAGGCCCTGGTTGAGGCCCTGGGCCCCGCAGCCCACAATTACGATTTTCTTTCCTTTAAGGGCCTTCACCCCATCCGAGAACTCGGCCGCTTCCATAAAACGGCATTTTCCGAGTTGTTCCAGCTTTTCGCGGAGGGAAAGGGTATTGAAGTAATTTGTCATAGGGTCGTATTTTGATATCTCCGTTAGAATTAGTGTTGAAATTTTTGAAGCATGGCCGAAATCGGCATTTCCGCCTTGCTGACGGCAATCCGCCCGCTGCGCACGAACTGCATGATGCCGAAGGGTTCCAGCTCGTGGTACATCTGGTCGATTTCATGCCGCCTTCCCGTTTTGGCCAGCACGAAAAAGTCACGGCTCACGGTTACGATCTGGCTGTTGCTCTCCTTGATTATGTTCTGAATCTGCCGTTCGTCAAAGAGCAGGTGGGAGGCAATTTTAAAGAGGGCAGATTCCTGGTATATCGTCTCTTCATCCGTGTGGTAGAACGCCTTGATCACCTCGACCTGCTTTTCGATCTGGGCGACGATCCGGCGTGTCCACGACTCTGTGGTATTGACGACTATGGTGAATTTAGAAACCTCATCGATTTCTGATTTAGAGACATTTAAGCTCTCTATATTGATGTGTCGCTTTAAAAATATTCCAGAAATCCTGTTGAGTAATCCCACGTTGTTTTCTGAATAGACGGATATGGTGAACCAGGTGTTTTCCATTGCTGCTTACAAACTGATATTATTGGTTGCGGACCCCCTGGGGATCATTTGAGGCGAATTTCTGAAACCGAGGCCCCGGAAGGGATCATGGGAAAAACGTTGTCTTCCTTTTCAACCCGAACCTCCAGGAAATAAGCCTCCGGGGAAGCCATCATCTCCGCAACGGCACCGGCCAGGTCCTCCCGCTTTTCCACGCGTCGCGCCTTCAGGTAGTATCCCTCGGCAATTTTTACAAAATCGGGGTTGACCATTACGGTGGAGGCGTAACGGCTTTCAAAAAAGAGTTCCTGCCATTGGCGGACCATCCCGAGGAAGTCATTGTTCAGCACTACGATTTTAACGGGGAGCTTATTCTGGTAAATAGTGGCGAGTTCCTGTATCGTCATCTGGTACCCGCCGTCCCCGATCACGGCCACAACGTCCCTGTCCATTGCCCCCATTTTGGCCCCGATAGCAGCTGGAAGGGCAAACCCCATGGTCCCCAGCCCACCGGATGTGATGTTGCTTTTGGATTCCCTGAATTTGGCATACCTGCAGGTAACCATCTGGTGCTGGCCCACATCCGTGACGATCACGGCCCGGTGCCCGGACGCCTTGTTGATTTCGGCCACGACTTCCCCCATGGTCAGTCCGGGTTTGTCCGGATGAATATCCTTCTCAATCACCGCTGCATACTCCTCCTCGTATTTTAAGTGGAATTCGCTGAGCCACTGTTCATGGCTGTTTTCGCGTATTTGAGGCAGCAGCAGGGAAAGGGTTTCCCGGGCATCCCCCAGGATCGCCAGGTCCACCTCTACATTTTTGTTGATCTCGGCAGGGTCGATTTCGAAATGGATAATCCGGGCCTGTTTGGCATAGGTATCCAGGTTTCCGGTAACCCTGTCGTCAAAGCGCATGCCGATGGCTATGAGCACATCGCATTCATTGGTGAGCACGTTCGGGCCGTAGTTTCCGTGCATCCCCACCATGCCCACGTTCAGGGGATGGTCTGAATCCAGGGCCGAAAGGCCGAGGATCGTCCAGGCCGCCGGAATTCCCGACTTTTCAATTAAGGCTTTCAGCTCCTTTTCGGCATGCCCGAGGATGACCCCCTGCCCAAAGACGATAAAAGGTTTTTTTGCATTGTTGATGAGCTCGGCCGCCTGGCTGATGGCTGCGGCATCGGGTTTTGGGACCGGATTGTAGCTGCGCACCCCCCGGCAGGGGGTGTATTCAAAGTCCAGTTCCTCGAACTGGGCGTTTTTGGTGATGTCCACCAGCACGGGCCCCGGCCTTCCGGAGCGGGCGATGTAAAAAGCTTTGGCCAGGATTTCGGGGATTTCGGCAGCCCTGGTGACCTGGTAATTCCACTTGGTCACCGGGGTGGATATCCCGATAATGTCCGTTTCCTGAAAGGCATCCGACCCCAGGAGGTGGCGGGCTACCTGCCCCGTGATGCAGACCACGGGGGTAGAATCGATCTGGGCATCGGCCAGCCCGGTCACCAGGTTGGTGGCCCCGGGTCCGGAGGTAGCCATGGCAACCCCCACCCTGCCGCTTACCCGGGCATATCCCTGGGCTGCATGGGCCGCAGCCTGTTCGTGCCGGGTGAGGACATGGTTCAGCCGATCGCTGAATTTGTAGAGCTCGTCATAGACCGGCATGATCGCACCCCCGGGGTATCCGTAGATGAGGTCCACCCCTTCGGCGAGCAGGCAATGGATAATGGCCTCGGCGCCGCTGATCCGCAATTTTGGTTTGCGGGGCTGAGGCTTATTGACAGTTTTTACATCTTCCATTTCGAAATAAAAGGATTTACATTAAAATTCGTCGGTGACACAGCCCGATGAGGCTGAGGATACCGTCCTTGCATATTTATATAGGCTCCCCTTTGCCACCTTTAGTTCAGGTGCCTGCCAGGATTGCCGCCTCGCTTCGAGTTCTGAATCCGAAAGGGCTACTGAAAGCGTGTTCTTTTCGGCATCTATGGAGATCAGGTCCCCATCCCGGATCAGGGCGATCGGCCCCCCGCTTTGTGCCTCAGGCGTCACATGCCCAACGACAAAACCATGGGTACCCCCGGAAAACCTGCCATCGGTGATCAGCGCCACTTCCTTGCCCAGACCAGCCCCCATGATGGCACTGGTCGGCTTGAGCATTTCGGGCATCCCGGGGCCCCCTTTGGGCCCCTCATAGCGTATGACCACCACATCCCCTGCCTTTACCCTGCCCTCTCCGATGCCTTTGTTGGCATCGAACTCGCCTTCAAATACGCGGGCAGGCCCCTCGAACTTCAGGCCTTCCTTTCCTGTGATCTTTGCCACGGCGCCTTCAGGGGCGAGATTTCCGTACAGGATCCTCAGGTGGCCGGTTGCCTTGATCGGTTGATCGAGGGGATGGATGACCTTCTGGCCCTGGGAAAGCCCGGGGACATCCTTTAAATTTTCCTCCAGGGTTTTCCCGGTAACCGTCATGCACTGCCCGTGGAGCATCCCGTGCTCCAGCATAAACTTTAAGACTGCGGGAACCCCCCCTACCCTGTGGACATCCTCCATCAGGTATTTTCCACTGGGTTTGAGGTCTGCCAGGAAAGGCGTGCAGTCGCTCAATCGCTGGAAGTCATCAAGGGTAAAAGGGATGCCCGCTGCCCTTGCAATGGCCAGGAAGTGCAGGACGGCATTCGTGGAACCGCCCATGACCACGATCAGCCGTATGGCGTTTTCCAGGGATTCCCTCGTGATGATATCCAGGGGTTTCAGGTCGGCTTCCATTAACTTTCGGAGCATGATGCCCGCTTTTACGGCATCCCCCTCCTTGTCCTGCCCCACGGCGGGATTGGAGGAATTATAGGGAAGGGACATGCCGAGGGCTTCGATGGCAGAGGCCATCGTATTTGCCGTATACATTCCCCCGCATGCGCCGGCCCCGGGGCACGCATTCTGAATGACCTGCTTGTAGGAGGCTTCATCCATAGTGCCTGCCACCTTCTGCCCCCATGCCTCAAAGGCGGAAACCACATCGAGTTTCTGGTTTTTCCAGCACCCGGAGGCAATCGTCCCCCCGTACACCATAATCGAAGGCCTGTTGAGGCGGATCATGGCCATAAGGGCCCCGGGCATGTTTTTATCACATCCCACCACGGTGACCAGGCCGTCGTAATTCATCGCCTGGACCACTGTCTCCATAGAGTCTGCGATAATATCGCGGGAGGGTAGGGAATAGCGCATCCCATAGGTCCCCATGGAAATTCCGTCACTGACCCCTATGGTATTGAAAATAAGCCCAACGAGGCCTGCCTGGGCGGTTCCCTTCTTTACATGGAGGGCCAGGTCGTTCAGGTGCATATTGCACGGATTGCCTTCGTACCCTGTGCTGGCGATGCCAATCAGGGGCTTTTCCAGGTCCGCTTCCGTTAAACCCAGTGCATAAAGCATGGCCTGGGCGGCTGGTTGTGTCGGGTCCTGGGTGATATTCTTGCTGAATTTGTTAAGCATGGTCTGGTACGAAAATGCGTGTGAACATCAATTTTTTCAAAGATATGGGTTTGAAAAGCCCTTATTTCCGGATAGGGCGGAGGTTTAGAGGCTCATTTTATCCTATAAAACCACAGCATGCTGAAAATGTGATGGTTACACCTTGTAAAATACCATATCCAATCTTCCGGATCGCTGCTGTCCTGATCGCCTGCCACAGCGGGCCTCCCCTAAGCTTCCCGGGCAGGAGGGCGTCAGGCGGATTCGGGTTTGTGTATCTTGCAGGCGGTTTAAAGTCACCCCCTATGGAAAAATCAGTTACTGAAGCTATTGCCTTTAGAAGGGCCGTTCGCATTTTCCAGGATACGCCCATTGACCCGGAAAGGGTCCGGGACTGCATCCGGAATGGGACGCTGGCACCGACCAGCAGCAACCTGCAGCTGTGGGAATTCATGCATATTACCGATCCGGCCACCCTCAAAGCGCTTTCCAAATGCTGCTTTGAGCAGAATGCCGCCAGGACCGCATGCCAGATCGTAGTGGTGGTGGCCAGGCGGGACCTGTGGCGGAAAAGGGCACAGGCCAATCGGCGGTTTGTGGAGGGGCAGGTCGTGGAAAGCACCGATCAGAAGGGGCTTCGGCGACGGAAGATGGCCCTTGATTACTACGGAAAACTCATCCCAACACTTTACACGGAGTTCCTGGGCGTCCTGGGGTGGATCCGCTATGTGGTTTTTTGGGTGGCAGGACTCTTCAGGCCGATCTACCGGCAGGTGCGGAAGTCCGACCTGAGAATCGTGGCCCACAAAAGTGCCGCCCTGGCCGCTGAAAACTTCATGGTCTCCATGGCGGCTGTCGGCTACGATACCTGCCCGATGGAAGGATTTGATTCCCTCCGGGCGAAAAAGGTGCTGAACCTGTCCGGGGGTGCCGAGATCAATATGATTATCGGATGTGGGATCCGAGGTGAAAAAGGGGTCTACGGGCCGCGTTTCCGCGTGCCGTTTGAAGAAGTGTACAAACGGGTTTAGAAACTGCCGTCCCGTTCGAATCGCACCACGTCCCCGAATTGCTTCTGCCCGATACGGTCCTGGGATTCGGAATCGAGTTGCAGGATCCTGGGGTATCCCCCGGTGGTTTGCCCGTCCCTCAGAAGGATGATGAGCCTTCCCGCCGGGGTTAACTGCACGGTGCCGGGCAGGGTGGCCGAAGTGATCATTCGTATCTCATGCCCGGGCAGGGAGGGTTCGAGCTGGCAGGCCATCCTGTTGTGGTTTTTTGAAACCTCAAATTCCGAGGCAAACAAAAGCTGCAGGTGTTCCACCCCGAGCAGCCCGAATTCCGGGCCTGGGGATACGATCAGCGACTTGCCTTTTGTCCCCCTGGAGGGTTTCATGCTCAATAATTTGGGGGAAAAGTCAGCGATGGGCTCATAGGGGATCTGTGCCCCTTTTGTTATGGTGTTTGTCCGGGTCACCGGATAAAACTGGGACCTGGAGCCCAATTTCACCTCAGACCTGAAGCCCCCTTTGACCGAGAGGTAGGTCCGCAATCCCCGGCGCACGTGTCCCGATTTGAAAACGGCTCCTTCGGGCACACTGTACACACGGTTCATTTCCAGGACCACCCCGTCCAGGGAAGCTTCCAGGGGGGCTCCGGTGAGCACCAGGGCAGTGGGTTCGGTAAATTCCAGTTCGGGCCCGTTCATCGTGATCTCCAGGACAGCGTCGTTGGGGAGGTTCTCAAGCAGCGCATTTGCCTGTTGCAGCGCCTTGAGGTGTATGGCTCCGGATACGGGAACCCCCAGGTGCCTGTAGCCGAAGCGCCCCAGATCCTGAATGCTCGTGTAGAAACCCGGTTTAAGAATTTTCAGCACGGTCCTTGCCTGGTTTTAGTTTATAAATCCCTATTTCACCTTCGATTTTGTGCAGGTCGTATTCGGCCCGCCCGATGGCCCGGAACCTGATCTGGTCCCCCGGGGCTACTACGCACGGTGGGTCGTTATCAGGGGTAAAAAGGGGGACCGGGCAACTCCCTATGATATGCCAGCCCCCAGGTGAATTTTGGGGGTAAATCCCAGTCTGCGCCCCGGCAAGCCCAACAGAGCCCTTCGCCACATTGAGGCGGGGCTCCCCCCTCCTCGGGAGCCTGAGGAACTCCGGGACACCCCCGAGATACAGGAAGCCCGGCAAAAACCCGATGCCGTACACGCGGTATACATGTCCGCTGTGAGCCTCAATCACCTCCTGAGGCTCCATGCCGAGCTTTTCGGATACTTCCTCAAGGTCGGGGGCAAATTCCGGGTCATAACAGACGGGCAATTCCCAGAAACGGGTTCGGGGGGCGCGGTTGGGGGGCCGGTCCGAATACCACTGAGGCAGGTACCGGGCGAATTCGGCGACCCTTACCTCTGCATGCCGGTTGATCAGGGTAAGGGAATGGTAAACCGGGATCAGTTCCCAACCATTTTCCAGAAGGTGGTTTTCCAACAGGTAATCGCGGAACCCCAGGATGTCCATCAAAATTTCAGGATCGACGGTATTGGGCCATTCCAGAAGGAGGGCCTCAGATCCGTATGCTTTTATCGTAAATGGAACATCGCTCATTTTGCGACCTGTATTTGAAGTTCACTCAAAGTAGTGGCGAGGTGGTTCAGGATTGCCACAGCCTTCGGATTATCCCCATGTACGCAAATCGTCCTGGGGGAGAGGGCATAGAAAGACCCGTCCGAACAGGTGACCCGGCCCAGGGTGATCATTTCGAGCACCTGTGCGGACACCTTTTCGGGATCGGTGTGGACGGCCCCGGGTTCCTTCCTGGAAACCAGCCCGCCATCCGGGTGGTAAGCCCTGTCGGCAAAAGCTTCTTCCCAAATGGCAAAGCCCATTGCCGTTGCCAGTTCTGCAAAGGCCGAACCGCAGGGGGCAAAAAGCAGGATTTCTTCCCGCCGGGGTTGCAAAACCTCCAGGTACTGCAGGGCAAGGGGGCCGCCCACGGCCAGATCATTGTAGAGTGCCCCATGGGCTTTCACGTGGTGCATGGGGATTTTTAAGGGTACCAGCACCTGTTCCAGGGCGCCGATCTGGCCCTCAATACTGTCCTGAAATTCCCTTTTTCCCATATGAAGGGACACCCTCCCGAAATTCTCCCGATCCGGATAGGACGGATGCGCGCCTACGCGGACCTGATGCCTTTGCGCAAGGGATGCCACGCCCTTCATGGTAATGGCATCCCCGGCATGGCCCCCGGTGGCGACATTGCAGGAAGAGATGTGCGGGAAGAGAAGTGCCTCATTGCCTATCCCCTCTCCCACATCACAATTAAGATCTATGCGCAGCGCCATACCGGTGTCAAATGATGATTTTAAAGATACTCCAAATCCCCAGACCTGTAATAAGGAGAAGCACAAACATCGCCAGGGCATTCTGGATGGCGGTATTTTTTGCGGTACCCATCAGGTAGGGCGTGTTGACTGCCCACAGGAGAAAGAAACCTACAACGGGCAACAGCAGCCCGTTGGCCACCTGGGCAAAATAAATCACCTCCAGCGGGCGGACTTCAAAACTCAGGGTGAGGATCCCGGCCAGCAACACCCCGATCCAAACAGACCTGAACTTCCAGTCCGTGCGTTCCCGGGGCCATCCGAAACACTGCCTCG
>CAZUZE010000003.1:0-972 GCA_964624565.1 uncultured Robiginitalea sp. | reverse complement strand
ATGGCCGCGCCACAAAAGCGGCGGCGAGGGGTGCCGTGATTGCGGAGGTAATTCCCGCCGCCAGCAACCCGATCCCCAGGCCATAACGGGCGGCTTTTCCATAGAGGGGCTCAAGGCCCGCCGCGAGGTCCATCACGGAGGTTACTGCCTCCGTCCCACTTCCTGCAGCGGTAACGAGGATGGCCATGGAAACAACCCCCCCGACCGCGACCGAAAGGAAAATATCCCGACGCATGGGCTGAAGGGAGGATATCGACCCCCACTTTTCGCCCACCAGGGAAGTGTATAGAAACAGGTTGTAGGGAACCACGGTGGTGCCGACCAGGGCCACCACCGTAAGCAGATTTTCACTCCGGACGGCGGGAATAAAAAGTCCTTCAATAATGAGGACCGGGTCCGGACGTGTAAGGATAGCCGTGATGAGGAATGAAAGGCTCATAATGAGCACCAGGGAGGTGAAAACGCGCTCGAGGTTCCTGTAACTGCCGAACCAGAGGAGCAGAAAGGCGAAAAACCCCGCGAGGAGGGGAAAGGTAGAAATAGCCCCGGATCCGAAGATAGCTTCAAGCCCAAGGACGGCCCCGGAGATATTCCCTGCCTCATAGGCAGCATTCCCGATCACAATCCCGGACAAAACCATCGCCAGCAAAAGGAAACGGAGGCCTTTCCGGTTGACCGTACTCCGGATAAATCCGGGAATGCCCCCTGTGGCGCTCAGGCCCAGGCGACCGGCCATTTCCTGCAAAATAAGGGTGGCCCCTACCGACAAAAGCAGAGCCCAAAGCAGTCCGAAGCGCCAATCCACCCCTGCACGGATGCAGGTGGTCACAGTTCCCGGACCGCCAAAAGCCGCAGCGATCAGGCTCGCCGCCGGCGATGATGGTGCGGATGCGTTCGCGGCTGTTCATGGCGCCTCCAGCAGGGTGATGGCCTGATGGTAGCGCAGCGGCAGGGGTTGTCAACCTGAGGCGT
>CAZUZE010000002.1:0-35015 GCA_964624565.1 uncultured Robiginitalea sp. | reverse complement strand
AAAGGCATCCCATCAGAAAGGATGACTGCTGTAGGATACGGTGAGGAGCGTCCGATCGCTGATAACAATACATCAGAAGGAAGAAGGACGAACCGTAGGGTTGAAATCCACGGGGAGACTCCAAACTAAGACCATAATCTCTTAGATAGCAAAAGCCCTGGCGAAACTGCCGGGGCTTTTTTATTTTTAACCATGAGCAGTTTTCTCCAATCGGTCCTGGATGGTTTCGACGGGTGGCGCACCCACCCTTCGGAATGCACCTTTGTGCTCCCGAGCAAGCGGGCGGGGTTCTTCCTGAGGAACCTTATGTCATCCCAAACAGAGAAGACGCTCTTTGCGCCCCGCATCCTCAGTATAGAAGCCTTTGTAGAGGAAATCTCCGGCCTTCGCTATGCTGCCTCCAGCCGGTTGCTGTTCGGCCTCTATGAGGCGTATCTCGATGAAGAAGAGCTTGAAAAGGAATCCTTTTATGACTTCAGCCGCTGGGGCCGTATGCTGCTCCAGGACTTTAATGAAATCGACAGGTACCTGGTAGATGCGGACCGGTTCTTTTCGTACCTCGGGTCCCTGCAGGAAATCAGGCACTGGACCCCTGACGGCCAGTCTACCCCCCTGATCGAGAAACAGGTGCGTTTCTGGAAATCACTGCATCCGATTTACAACCGCTTCCGTGAGGGACTGGAGCAGGAGGGCCTTGGATACCAGGGGCAGGTCTACCGGAAAGCGGTCGAAGTCCTGGGGGACTACCTGAAATCCCAGGCCTCCACCCACTTTGTTTTTGCGGGATTCAATGCGCTGAATACGGCTGAGGAGACCATTATCCGTGAAATCCTGGAAACCGGGCGAGCCGATATCTTCTGGGATGCCGACCGGTACTATCTGGAAAACCCCCTTCACGATGCCGGGTTTTTTCTGCGGAAGTACTTCGAATCATGGAAACCCATTCAAAACAAGAGCCTAAGAGGTGTCGGCAGGTACCTGGATTCCCCCAAAAACATCCGGATCACCGGGCTTCCAAAGTCCATAGCCCAGGCCAAGTACGCAGGGGGCATTGTCTGGGAACTCCTAAAGGCAGATGCAAATTCCCTCGGAAATGCCGCCCTGATCCTGGGGGATGAAAGCCTGCTCAACCCCATCCTCCACAGCCTGCCGGAAAAACTCCAGGGCGTTAATATCACGATGGGGTATCCCCTGAAAGACAGCGTCCCCGCGCATCTTTTCGGCATCCTGTTCCAATTGTTTGAGGGGAATTCACACCGGGGGATCCCGGCAAAAAAGATCCTCACCCTCCTCTCCCATCCCTACCTGCAGGACTGGCTCTCCCGCCAGGGGATGGACGGCGCACAGACCGCCGAACGGATCATCAGGGAAAACGCTGTTTACCTGAAGGAAGAGGACTTTGCCCGCTACGGCTTTTCAGGCCAGCTCGTAAACCTGCTCTCACCGGAACCCCCTCCCGGGCCGGGGGAGGTCCTAACCCGTCTTACATGGTTGCTGGAGGAACTCCTGGAGGTTTTCCGCCAGTCCGATGACCCTGTGCCTTTGGAATTCCTGCGGCATTTCCACCTGCTCTTCAACCAGCTGGCCGACCTGAACCAGGCCTATCCCTTCCTGTCGGATACCCGGACGCTATACATGCTGTACGAACAGTTGCTGGAAGAGGACACCCTCGATTTTGAAGGGGAACCCCTGGAGGGCCTGCAGATAATGGGGATGCTCGAGAGCCGCTGCCTCGATTTCGAGACAGTGGTAATCACTTCCGTGAACGAAGGCATCCTTCCGGCCGGAAAATCCAACAGTTCCTTTATCCCCTATGAGGTCAAAAGGGAATTTGGATTGCCCACCTTCAAGGAAAAAGATGCTGTATATGCGTACCACTTCTACCGGCTCCTGCACCGGGCCAAAAACATCTATATCTGCTATAACACAGAGCCCGATGTCCTTGCCGGGGGAGAACCCAGCCGTTTCATTCAGCAACTGAGAAACGACCCTGACCAGTTCAGGGGGCTAAGGGACGCCCTCGCGGCGCCCGAATCAGGTATTGCCCCCGTGCTTTCCAGGACCATCCCCAAAAGCGCGGGGCTGCTGGAACAACTCACACTCAAGGGCACAAGCGGTTTTTCGCCCACCTCCCTGAGCCGCTATATAGAAGATCCGCTGGAATTCTATCGCAAGACGGTCCTGGGCATTGAAGACCCGGTTGCCCTGGAAGAAACCATCGCTGCAAACACCTTCGGAAACGTCATTCATGAAACCCTTGAAACCCTCTATCTCCCCTGCGTCGGTGAAATAGTAACCCCCGACCACCTGGATGAAATGAAAAAAATAGGCCCGGGGATTTTGTTGCGGGCCTTTGAGAAGAACTACCTCAAGGGGGGTATTGCCAGGGGGAAAAACCTGATCGCCCTCAAAGTGATGGAGCGGTACATCGACCTTTTTCTGGAATTCGAAAAGGGCCGGGTCCAGGCCCATGAGGTACGCATCCTCGGCGTTGAAGAAAAACTGGACCGGGTACTGACAGGTATTCCCGGCTGCACCGGACCCGTGCGTATCAAAGGCACCGTTGACCGCATCGAAACCGTGGACGGGGAATTGCACATCATCGATTACAAAACAGGCCGGGTAGAGCCTTCGAATTTGAGGATCAGCGACTGGGACACCCTTTCCTCCGATCCCAAAAAGGCAAAAGCCTTCCAGGTACTCTGTTATGCCTGGCTAAAAGAAGGGGGGCTAACTGGAACGGATACCCATTTCCGGGCAGGGGTGTTTTCCTTCAAAAACATCCAGGCCGGGATACAGTGGTTTGGTCTTAAAACCGCCGGCAACCGACAGGATGAAATCATTACGGCGGACGTCCTCGGGGAATTCCACCAGGTGCTGACCTCCCTGATCTCGGAGATCTTTAACCCTGAAATACCCATCATTCCGGCAGCAGCCCCCGAACTACTTTAAATCCGGCCGTGTAGGGCGTACTTCAATCTTGCTGGGCAACGTCCTGGGATGCATCTGCAGCAGGTCCCGTACCAGCATCCCGATATCCTCAGGCTGAATTTTCCAGGCGTCCTTTTCCGAAGGGATGTGATCGTTGAAATAAGTGGCAACCGATCCCGGCATTATGGTGGAAACCTTGATCCCATAGGGCCTCAGGTCCAGCATTACCGCCTGGGTAAAGCCCACCAGCCCGAATTTGGTCGCGTTATATCCCGCCCCCTGGGGGAAAAAGTTGGTGCCGGCAAGGCTGGCGATCGTGATATAATAGCCCCTGGAAGCCTTTAGGGCGTCCATGGCGGCCATAAGGGTGTGATAGGCCCCGCTGAGGTTCGTGTTGATCATCTGGTGCCAGGCATCTGAACCGAGTGTATCGATAGGGGCAAAATGGCCTACACCGGCATTGGCCACCACCACGTCGAGCTGGCCCCAGCGATCGATGACCCTGGCGACCGCAGCCTTTTCATCCTCCATCCGGGTAACGTCCGAGACAATTCCCATGGCGTTTTGGGATCCAAGTTCCTCCACAGCCTTTTCGAGGTCCTCCGCCCCCCTCCCGCTCAGGGCAACCCGCATTCCATTTTTGACCAGCTCCCTGGCGATCCCCAGGCCTATTCCTTTGGAACCACCCGTTATATAGGCAACTTTACCTGCTATTTTGTCCATCTTCTCAACTTTTTGATTACTTGCTCCCTCTAAAATAGCCCGAAAATGCCAATACGCCCATCGACAATCAGAAAATGAGGCCAGTATTTTGAATACTCCGCAAAATGTTTTTCTTTTGCCTTCTCAGTCGGGGGATTAGCTCAGCTGGCTAGAGCGCTTGCATGGCATGCAAGAGGTCACCGGTTCGACTCCGGTATTCTCCACGATCACTCGTAATTTTCATTACGCGATTCAGAAATAGAAAAGCCGCCGAGTTTATTCGAGCGGCTTTTTCTTTTCTGAGCGTCAATGCCGTCAGGCATTGCTATGTAATGAAAATTACATTTGCATGACTGGAGATGATCCGGAGCAGCGCAGCTACTCCGGTTCCAGTATTTTACTCATAAAGCCACCGCACCGCCTGGCTCCTCGCTAAAACAGCTTCCCCGGGGCGACTCCCTGGTGCTGCAAGCCCCCTTTAGGGGTCTTACAGCCCCATAGGATGGGTCGCTGCTTCCTTTTCCGTTCCGGGCTGAAGTGTTGTTCCCGGACCACCCGCAGGGTTATGGCGGTGGCGGATGGCCCCGCCCTACTGCCTGAAAATACAGGTTCCATCCCGGGCGCCAGAAGGGAATTATACGTATCTTTAATACAGGTCCGCCTGGGTCGGGGACCCCTAAGATAATAAAGTGCCTGCCATCTCACATCGCGCTCTATGTCTGGCCATGGCTTGCATGGCTTTGGCGCCCCTCGGCGCCCAGTACACTTCCATTGCCGCTCCCGGATCGGAGTTGGGCGCGGACTCCCTCACTATACAATGGCCAAGGACAGTTTGGTTCGGGAAGCACAAGATCAGGATCGGTGCCTATGCCTCCTGTGTGCTGAAGACGGGGATCTCCTCGTCTTCCAACA
Organism: uncultured Robiginitalea sp.; assembly: GCA_964624565.1. Lineage (GTDB taxonomy): Bacteria > Bacteroidota > Bacteroidia > Flavobacteriales > Flavobacteriaceae > Robiginitalea. Next base: position 30,470 of record CAZUZE010000002.1, on the reverse strand, counting down.
AAGTACAGGTAGGCGACCACGTGGAACTTATGACAAAAGAGCCTTTCAAAGCCGAACTTGAGGACAGCCTCTCCAGGAAATTCACGGTTAAGGGAACCTGGGCCAGAACCTCCGGGGCCTGGATGCAAAGCAACGGGGTGCTCTCCGATATCCTCAATCTGGGGATAGAGGAAGAGACCTATTCTGCCGATCCCTCCGACCTGGAAATCCTTTCTGCGGAGATCCATGACAGTGAAAACCCGGATCAGGTATGGGAGCTCAAAGTAAAGCGCACCCAGTCATCAGGGGTTATTTGGGAAGAACTCGACGCCTATCTCAGCAACGGGGTGCGTGTTATCCTGATCGAAGGGCCTGCAGGCATTGAAGGTGCCGATGTTGAAGATCCCCGAACGGATACCACCTATTATGCCTTTGTAGAGAAAGGGGTAGTCCTGGCCCGCGTAAACAGAAGGGTGAGCACCATTGCCTTCTCACGGGAAACCCCCGGCATCACCCGTTTACTGTTGCTCGCCGCCGCGATAAACCTGTAAAGGCCGACTGCAGATACCGTATCCCTAATCCTTTTTCACACTGAGCACCAGTACCGGGATGCGTACGGAGAACTCGGATTTCAGGATGTAATTTTTTTCCCAAAGGGCTGAGAAAAAACCGCGCTTCCTCCTGAATACACAAAGCAGGTCAGGCTGTTGGGTTTTCAACTGCTCCAGGACGCCCAGGTAGGTTTTGGCGTGTTCGGTCAGCACTACTTCAGAACTGATGTCCATCAGGGCGGTATTGATCTTCAGATCCTCATCCGTGTACCCGGGCGTTTTGACCAGCAACAGGCTGATCCTGGAGCCGAACTCCTTCTTGATGTCAATCAGCGGGTTGAGGATGCGCTTGCGCTTGAGGACCCCTGATTTAAAAGCTGTTAGAATGTGCTTATAGGGGGTGAATTTTGCACCCTTAGGCACGATAAGCGTGGGGATGTCCGTGCGCTTTATAATACTCCCCGTTGTACTTCCCAGATAATATTCTTCGTCCACATCCACGCTCCTGGAAGCGATGATGATCAGGTCGATGCCGAGTTCGGCGTCGATCTCCCGCAACCCATCGGTGAGGTCCCCGGAATAGGTCGCTGCCTTGAGCGTTACGGATCCCGGATCGATCTGGTCGATCAGTGCGCGGATTCGCTCCCGGCTGCTGGCGACAAATTTATCGGTTACATTCGCCAGGTCCCCGGCCCTGCTGCTCACGTTTAAAACCTCCATGACATAGACCACTGCATTGAACCGGGCTGCGAATTCAACCGCGTATTGGAGGGTTTCATAGGAGTCCTTGGAATTCCCTACAGGGACGAGAAAGTTTTTCATAATCACAGATTGGTTTAACATCTTAAATTTACAATAAAAAGGCCGAATGCCGAGGCCCGCGTCAAAAGATCGCATCGCTTTTGAATCCCGGACCCCCCACCCGCCCCCAGGGGCTTTTTGAATCCTTTTAAATTGCAGGGACTCCGCGTATCTTCGCCGGATGAATGCATCCCTCACCTTCAGGAACATCAACCGGCTGGCCATTCCGGCCCTGATTGCGGGGATTGCAGAACCCGTCCTGAGCCTGACGGACACCGCCATTGTGGGGAATATTCCGGAGTATGGCCTCGAATCGCTCGCAGCCATCGGCATTGTCGGTTCATTCCTGAGCATGCTCATCTGGATCCTCGGCCAGACGCGATCGGCGATTTCCGCCATTATTTCGCAGTACTACGGGGCAGGGAGATTGTCGGATATCCAGTCCCTGCCCGCCCAGGCCATAAGTATTAACGTGGGGGTAAGCTTCGTGATTTTGCTGGGGACCCTTCCCTTCAGCAGTGAAATTTTCGGGCTCCTCAACGCCTCGGGTGAGATCCTCGAGCGGTGCGTGGCCTATTACGGCATACGGGTTTGGGGATTCCCCCTCACCCTTTTCGTCTTTGCCATCATGGGTATTTTCCAGGGACTGCAGAACACCGTATGGCCGATGCTGATCGCCCTTACGGGTGCTGGTTTGAATATTGTGCTCGATTTCCTCCTGGTCTACGGTGTCGACGGATGGATTCCAGCCATGGGCCTGGAAGGGGCGGCCTGGGCGAGCCTTGCTGCACAGGCTGTGATGGCAGTTATGGCCTATGGGTTGCTGCGGAGCCAAACCTCCATCCGCCTTCTCCCCAGGTGGCCCCTGCACCCGGAACTGAAACGGCTCATCGGGATGGCGCTCAACCTGTTTGTGCGAACCCTCTCCCTGAACATCGCCCTCCTTTTGGGAGTCCGGGAAGCGACGGCCCTCGGGGACCAGGCCATAGGCGCACATACCATCGCGATCAATCTGTGGCTCCTGGCGGCCTTCTTTATAGACGGGTACTCCGCAGCAGGCAAAATCCTCGGAGGTCGTTTCCTGGGGGCGGGGGACTACGACAGCCTGTGGCTTCTCAGCAAAAAAATAACCCGGTACGGCCTTTGGGTGTCCGGCTTGCTGATGCTGGCCGCTGCCGCATTCTACTATCCCATCGGTCGGGTCTTCTCTGCAGACCCTGCAGTCCTGGCCGCATTTTACGGTATTTTCTGGATTGTGATCCTCGGCCAGCCCATCAACACCATTGCCTTTGTTTTCGACGGTATTTTCAAAGGGCTCGGGGAGATGCGCTATTTGAGAAATGTGCTGCTGCTGGCCACTTTCCTGGTGTTCCTGCCGGTACTCTACACCGGTGTTTACCTGGATCTGGGGCTTTACGGCATCTGGGCTGCCTTCACTGCCTGGATGCTGGTGCGGGGCGGAGCCCTTATCTGGAAGTTCCGGAGAAAATTTCGCCCCCTACTCCAAAACCTCTAAATTTGATGTAAAACCATGGAAACAACGCGAAAGGAGGGAAGCCTCTACACCCGGTTGGAAGGTCCCCTGGCCATCCTCGAGTTTGGACATCCGGCCAGCAATTCCCTGAATTCCATCCTGCTCGGCAGGATGTGCAGGGAAATTGAATCCCTCGATGCCAATGGGGCGGTTTCAGCCATCCTGATCCAGTCTGAAGGGGACCGGGCCTTTTGTGCCGGCGCTTCCTTTGATGAACTCCTGCAGGTTTCGACCCCGGAGGAAAGCACGGCCTTCTTCAGTGGTTTTGCCCGCCTGATCAACAGCATGCGCACCTGTTCAAAGCCCATTGTTGGCAAAGTCCAGGGGAAAGCCGTTGGCGGGGGAGTCGGGCTGATTGCCGCCTGTGACTACGTGATGGCTTCCGATCGGGCCGCACTGCGGCTTTCGGAGATCGGGCTGGGAATCGCGCCCCTGGTGATCGCCCCTGCGGTGGAACGCAAAGCCGGGGTGTCCGGCCTGGCGGAAATGGCGCTGGCGCCCTCCGACTGGAAAAGTGCGTACTGGGCCAAGGAACGCGGTTTGTTTTCAAGGGTTTTTGAATCCCGTTCAGACCTGGACAAAGAATCCGAATTGTTTGCCCTGCAGCTCTCCTCCCACTCCCCGGATGCCCTGAAACGGATGAAACAGGCGCTGTGGGAAGGTACGGGGCACTGGGATACCCTGCTGGCTGAGCGGGCTGCCATGACGGGTGCGCTGGCCCTTTCAGAAAGCACCCAGGAAAACCTGAGGAAGTTTAAGGAAGGTAAGCAGTAGGCAGTGGGCAGTGGGCAGTGGGCAGTGGCAGTTGGCAGTGGCAGTTGGCAGTGCATTTCGAACTTAAACTCACCCTAAAGTTTGCAGTCTGCAGTGCATTGCGAGTCGAAGTCAACCTGCCTGCTGCCGGCTGTGACTGCCAACTCTTCACGGCGACCCGGAGCCTGGAACCCTGAACCTGAACCCACCCTGAAGTCAGTCGTCTGCAGTGCACAGGGAGCCGATCGCAACCTGCCTGCTGCCTGCTGCGACTGCCAACTCTTTGCCCTATCCCCTCAAAATGCCTGGTTCACCCCAAAATAGAACCCGTTGTTGCCATCTTCCCCAATCCCGATATCGAGGCGCACCAGGGTGTTTTGCTGTTTGAGGATCTTAAACCGGATTCCCCCGCCCACGCTTAACTTAGGGTCCTGGAAGAATTCCTGGTTGATGTCCGAAACCTCCCCCATTAGGGCAAATGCCGCCAAACTAAACCTCGGCAGGAACCGCCAGCGGTACTCAGCTGTCAGCACGTACATCTGGTTATCTATAAACCTGCCCGCAAAATAGCCGCGGGCGATATTTCCCCCCCCGAACTGGGCCCTGGCCTGAAAAGGGACGTCCCCGAAGTTGTTTTCCACGTAAATGCGGGCTGCGATCAGGCTTCGTTCCCCAAGGGGCCGATACGCCCGAAGATCTGTAATGAAACGGTTGAACCCGTATGTGGCCCCGAAATTCTCACTGGAGAACTGGGCAGTGAAGTTGACAAAGTACCCTCCATGGGGGTCTTCCACCTGGTCCCTTGTATCCAGGTTGAAGATGGCGCCGAGGCCCACGATGATGGCGCCCTCACTTCCCGGGACCTCCCCGGAATCGAGTATCCCGCCTTCCTCGACTTCCGTTATTGCGTGGTTTTCGTAATGAAACCGCAAGCCGAAATTGAGGGAAGGGGGGAGTCGTTTGAGGAAATCCACCCGCGCCTTGTGGCTGGTCATGTCGTAGTCCTCCTCGTTGGAATCGGGGGTGTCGTTCCCCAACCCCCAGAATTTATTGGGGTAAATCCGAAATTCATAGGAACCGTCCAGGTAATAATCCCCCCTTTCAAAATAGATCTGGGGCAGGGCCTGAATAATGATCTGGCTGTTCGCCGTATAGATCCCGGTAAAAAGGATGTTGGATTGCCGGATCCCAAACCTGTTAAGCTCCCCGGTAAGGAAGAGCTGGCCACCCCCGCCAAACCCAAAGCCCGTCTCGGGGGTGCTGAAAACCACGGGGATCCCGATCAGTTTCAGGTTCCCCTTCCTGTTCAGGGTATCCGACCGGACAATCGCCTGGTCTTTCGACTGTCCCGATACGGGAAGCGATAAACACAAAAGCGCTATGTAGAGCAGGAGGTGCCGCATCAGAAAAAGAATTCGTCGAGCAATACATTGAACCCAAAGGAGAAAAACGTGGAATTCGAGAAAATGGATTCACTCCTGGTATCCCCCGAAATACTGGAAGAAAATTCGGCATCCAACCAGGCAAAAGTGGAGCCAACCCCCACATCCAGAACGATACTGTCAGAAATGGCATACGCAAATCCCAGACTGATCCTGGTAGCAAATCCGGGGCCCTCCGAAGTTTCCCGGATCACCTGGTCATTGAATTCGACTGAACCGGATTCCCTGACGCGCAGGTAGCCCGGAAGCAAGCTCAGGTAGAGGGACCCATAGGGTTCCTCAAGAAAATAGTAAGTGGCCAGCGGGCCTATAAGCAGGGATTCCGATTCCCGGCTGACCAGGCCCTGTCCGGTGCTGCTCTCGGCAAAGACGCTCAATCCCGCAAACCAGCGGTCTTTAAAAAACAACCCTGTGAAGATCTGCAACCCATAGGCATTGCTTGTAACCGGTTCTTCGTCGGATTGGATCCTCAGGGTAAATGAACTGAACGACCCATTGAGCCCGCTGAGCCACCTTCCTTTCCGGAAAGGAGTCGAGAGGCTGTCGACCGGAAGGTTGCCCGCATCCGGATCCTGTGCCAAGCCGGGAAAACAAAAGCTCCCGGCCAAAACCAGGTAAATCCAGAGCACTTTTAGTGAGTTCTGATGCATGCGCGGGCATTTAATCTCCCTGCTATTCCTTTCAGATATTCAGGAGTCCCGAAGGGAACAACCAAGTTGAGGAAAGCCTACATAAAGATACGCAAATCGATGGGGAATCCCCTCATTGATTCGAACAGATCCCCCCTATTGGTACCCGGCGGCCTGCAGCCTGAAGAGTTCTGCATAAAGCCCGTCCTTTTCCAGTAGTTCTTCATGGGTCCCCAACTCGACGATTTGCCCGTCCTCGAGCACCAGGATGCGATCTGCCATACGGACCGTACTGAAGCGGTGCGAAATAATGATGCTCGTCCTTCCCCGGGTAAGGGCGATAAAGCGTTTGAAAACCTCGTACTCGGCCCGGGCATCCAGGGACGCCGTAGGCTCATCGAGCACCATGACCTCCGCGTCCTTCATGTAGGCGCGGGCCAAAGCGACCTTTTGCCACTGCCCGCCGCTGAGTTCCTGTCCGCGGGTAAAACGCCGGCCGAGCTGTTGTTCCAGGCCCTCACTCAGTTCCCGGATGACCTGATCGGCCAGGCTTTTCCGGGCGGCCTCCTGAATGAGGTCCGTGTCCTCAAGGGCTTCGATATTCCCCACGGCAATATTCTCGCGGATGGTAAACTCATAGCGGAAAAAATCCTGGAAAATGACCCCGAAGCGCTCCCGGTACGCTTTCTTGTCAAAACGGGAGATGTCGGTGCCGTCGAGCAGGATCGTGCCCCGGCTCGGCTCGTAAAACCTCAGGATGAGCTTGATCAGCGTCGTTTTCCCCGCCCCGTTCTGTCCGACAAAGGCCATTTTCTCCCCGGCCTTCAGGGTAAAGGATATCCCTTTTAAGGTCTCTGAGCTCCCCCCGGGATAGGTAAAATGAACATCCCGGAACTCAAACCCCTGGGTGATCCGCTCCGGGAGGGGGAGTGGCTCCTGATCAGGGACCGGTATCTGGAGATCGATAAAATCAAAATAGTCCTTTAGGTACAGGGCGCTCTCCGAAATCCGGGTAAACCTGGAAAAAAACGCCTGCAGGCTTCCCTGCAGCCGGTTGAAGGACCCGGAGAGGAAGGTCAGCTCCCCCAGGGTAAGGAACCCGCCAAGGGTCCGGTAGATGATCAGCACATAAGCCCCGTAGTAGGAAAGGATGCCGAGAAGGTTGAACAGCCCGCCGAATACGCTCTGCCGGATCGCGAGCTTGCGGTTGAGCAGGTAGTATTCATGGGCCAGCTTGGTAAAGCGCCGGGCGATAAAATCGGTAAGCCCGAAGAGCTTCACCTCTTTGGCCGTCTGGTTGTTCGCCCCGATGTACCTCAGGTAATCGAGCTCGCGCCGTTCACTGGTCCAGCTTCGGGCAAGGGAATACCGGTCTGAGGAATACTTGATCTCATTGACGAAAGAGGGGATCACGCTCAGGATCAGGAGCAGGATCAGCCAAGGCTCAAAATAGATCAGCCCGGCGATGAGGGAGCTCACGGAAAGCACTCCTTCCGCCTGCCCGAGCACATTGCTCATTAAATTCACCCTGCTGTTGGTCTGGGTGCGGGCGCGTTCGAGCTTGTCGTAGAAATTGGGGTCTTCCAGTTGTTCCAGGGTGAGTTCCTGTGCCTTCCGGATGATGCGTTCCGAGGAGGTGTTGGAATACAGGTCGCCCAGGAGGCCATCCGTGAGATTCACAAGGCGCCCGAGCAAATCGGAAAGCAATGCCACCCCCAGTTCGATACCGACGTACCACCAGAGCTGGGCCATGTCCCCACCCTCATCCTGAAGCAGGCGCACAATCTCATCGATGATCAGTTTTCCGATCCAGAGCAGGACCACGGGACTGAACGCCTTGAGCCCCCTTCCGATGGTGTTTAACAGAAAAAGCCCGGGAGCGGCCCTGTAGATTTCCCCAAAAAAACGGGGAATGGAGCGCCACCCCTTAAAGGAGTCCTTCAGGGAGATCCGATCTTCTTCTGTAATGGACTTGAGCCTGGGTCGTGCCATGGGATTGCAAGTTAATGAACTCCCGTGATCCAGATAGGGGCGCGATCGGACATTATTCCTACTTTTGTACCCGTAAACACTACCGGGATGCAACGGATACGGATTACCAAGGAATTCACATTTGAAACCGGGCACGCATTGTTCGGATACGACGGCAAATGCCGCAACGTCCACGGACACAGCTACCACCTTTCCGTAACCGTCATCGGGGTACCCGTTGAGGAAGAAGGCCATAAAAAACTGGGCATGGTAATCGATTTCGGCGACCTTAAGAACATCGTCAGGGAGGAAATCGTGGACCCCTTTGACCACGCCACCATCTTCAATGGAAATACCCCCCATGTGGCCCTGGCAGAGACACTGAAGGCAAACGGCCATAAAGTAATCCTGGCGGATTACCAGCCCACCTCCGAAAACATGGTGATCGATTTTGCGGGTAAAATCCGAAAGCGACTGCCGGAAGGAATTGAACTGCACTCCCTCAGGTTGCGGGAAACCGGAACCGCCTACGCGGAATGGTTTGCCAGCGATAACCCCTGAACGGGCCTCCCGGAGCCACGATGCCGGAAATTCGTGGGAGTTCCCTAATTTTACGTTCGATGAAAACCGTTGAGGTCCCGTCAGGAAAAAAAGTCTACTTCGCCAGCGACAACCACCTGGGGGCCCCCACTTCACAGGACAGCCTCCCGCGCGAAAAGAAATTCGTGGCCTGGCTGGAACATATCAGAAAAGATGCTGCAGCCGTCTTCCTGCTCGGGGATTTGTTCGATTTCTGGTTTGAATACAAAACGGTGGTCCCAAGGGGTTTCACCCGAACCCTTGGAAAACTGGCAGAGCTCAGCGACAGCGGCATCCCCGTGTACTACTTTGTAGGCAACCACGACCTCTGGATGAATGGCTACTTCGAGGCGGAACTGAACATCCCGGTCTATCACAGCCCCCAGGTTTTTGAAATAGGCGGCAAGGCCTTCTTCATCGGGCACGGAGATGGGCTCGGCCCCGGGGACAAAGGGTTCAAACGGATGAAAAAGGTCTTTACAAACCCCGTGGCCAAATGGTTTTTCAGATGGCTGCACCCGGATTTGGGGGTACGCCTTGCCCAGTACTTCTCCGTAAAAAACCGGATGATCTCAGGGGCGGAAGATGTGCGCTTTTTGGGGGAAGAGCGGGAATGGCTCGTACAGTACGCAAAAAGGAAGCTGGAAGATTCGCATTTTGACTATTTCGTGTTCGGTCACCGCCACCTGCCCCTGGACATTCCACTTTCCGGGGGATCCCGCTACCTGAACCTGGGCGACTGGATTGGATACTACAGCTACGGTGTCTTTGACGGAAAAAACCTTCAGCTGGAATATTTCGGCAAAAGCTCCTGAGGCGCTTCTTTTTTAAGGTCCCTTATTTTTAGCTGCAACCGGGTCTCCCCCTGCCAGGTGTTTTCCTCCAGGGAGAAGGCCGCCCAAAACGGCGCCCCCCCTTCCAGGAGCTCCCGCCGGTCCCCAAGCCCAAATCCGATCCCGCCAAAAGGCCCGGTTCCCTCCTGCGTAACTGCGAGTTTGAGATGGGCGCCATTTTCCCCCACCCCCCGGGCGTACCCCGTATCCCGCAAGGGCCCGGACGCAAAGACCGGACTGGGGTTTCCAGGTCCGAAAGGGGCAAACTCCTTCAGGATCCGGGCCAGCTTTGGGGTCATCTCGCCAAGGTGCACCGGCATATCGACCTGGATCCGTGGTTCACGCTGTTCAGGCAGGAGCGTTTGGGCGACGACCGCTTCAAAACGGTCTTTAAACTCCCCGTACCTGGATTCCTCCAGGGTGAGGCCGGCGGCATAGGTATGGCCCCCGAACTGCTCGATGCAGTCTGCGCAGGCCTCAAGGGCCTGGTAGACATCAAAACCGCTGACGGACCGGGCCGAAGCCGCCAGTTTATCCCCACTTTTGGTGAAGACCAGGGTGGGGCGATAGTAGGTTTCCATCAGGCGGGAGGCGACGATGCCGATAACCCCTTTATGCCAGTTCTCTTTATAGACCACGGTACTCATCCGGGACTCCTCCCCGCTCTCCCGGATCATTGCGATCGCCTCTTCGGTCATTAGCCGGTCCATCCCACGGCGTTCCAGGTTCAGGGATTCGATTTCCGCGGCCCGTTCAGCTGCCTCGCCCATATCGCGTGCCGTGAGCAACCCTACCGCAAGTTCCCCGTGTTTCATCCTCCCCGCGGCGTTCAGCCGGGGGGCAAGCTGGAAAACGAGGTCCGAAACCTGGTAGTCCTCCCGCTCTATGCCCTGCATCAGGGCGCGTAACCCGTGACGGGGGCGGGTATTGATAACCCTGAGACCGTAATGGGTAAGGACCCGGTTCTCCCCGGTAATGGGGACGATATCCGCCGCAATGGCCACAGCCACCAGGTCCAGGTAGGGCATGAGGGTTTCCACGGGAAGCCCTTTGCTGAGCTGCAGGGCCTGAATGAGCTTAAACCCAACCCCACAACCGCAGAGCTCTTTATAGGGATACGTGCAATCCGCGCGCTTTGGGTCCAGGACAGCCACCGCAGCGGGCAATACCTCCCCGGGCCTGTGATGGTCGCAAACAATAAAGTCAATCCCCCGATCGCGGGCGTAGGCTACCTGTTCGATGGCCTTGATCCCGCAATCCAGCGCAATGATGAGCTGAAACTCGTTGTCTGCAGCAAAATCGATGCCCCGGTAGGAGATGCCGTATCCCTCCAGGTACCGGTCCGGAATATAGGAAGCCACATTCGGATAATACGACCCCAGGTAATCCACAAGCAGGGAGACGGCTGTCGTCCCATCCACATCGTAGTCCCCATATACCAAAATCCGCTCCCCGCCGGCGATGGCCTTTTCAATACGCCGGACCGCGCAGTCCATATCCTTCATAAGGAAGGGGTCGTGCAGGTGATCGAGCTCAGGCCTGAAAAAGTATCGTGCCTGCTCGTAATCGCTAATCCCCCGCTGCACGAGCAGGGCTGAAACCAGGGGCGGAACGCGGAGGGAGGCAGCGAGGGCAGCCGTCAGTTCGGGATCCGGGGCAGGCTTGAAAATCCAGTGCATCAATACGTTTGCTTTATAATGCTCCCGGGCGCTGAAATCGCCTTTCAGGAAAGCTGCCCGGGATTCTACAGGTTAGCTATTGCGCATGAAAATGGGTGCTGACCGAGACCTCGGCAAAACTCCGGAACATCTTCATGACCCCGCAATAGGAATCCACCGACAGGGCCACGGCCCGCTCCAACTTCTTTTCCTGAAGGTCTTTTCCGCAGAAATGGAATCCCATGTCCAAGTGTTCGTACGTCTGTGGCTTTGATTCGCTGAGGCGGGCGCGAATATCGATGTGGAACCCGTCGATCTCGAGTTTCATCTTGCGGACGATAAATGCGACATCGAGGCCCGAACACCCGGCCAGCGAACTCAGCATGAGTGCCTTGGGCCTGAGCCCGTCCCCCTGCCCCCCTTCATCGGGGCTGGCGTCTATTTTTAAGGTGTGCCCGGAGGGGTTATTGCTCTCGAAAGCCATATTGCCCGTCCACCGGGTAGTCACAAAATTGGTGGAAGCCATAATTTTTCGTTACTTGTAAAAGTCAAAAGTACAATAAAATACCCCCATTATGGCCCTGGTGAACCCCCTGGATCCCAACACCGACCCCGAGACCTGGAAGCTGGCAGAATTTTTTAATGAGACCCTCGGGTTTTGCCCCAATTCCGTCCTGACCATGCAACACCGGCCGGCCATCTCCAAAGCCTTTATCGAACTGAACAAAGCAGTTATGGCCAATGAGGGGAGGGTTACCTCCGCCCTGAAGCGGATGGTGGCCTGGGTGAGCAGCAACGCCTCCGGATGCCGATACTGCCAGGCCCATGCGATTCGGGCCGCCGAGCGCTACGGGGGGGAAAGCGAGAAGCTGGAGAACATCTGGCAGTACCGAACCCACTCTTCGTTCAGCGAAGCTGAACGCGCGGCCCTGGACTTCGCCCTTGCTGCCTCCCAGGTCCCCAACACCGTGGATGCCGACCTGAAAAAAAGGCTGTATGCGTATTGGGATGAAGGTGAGATCGTCGAGATCCTGGGGGTGATCTCCCTTTTCGGGTTCCTGAACCGCTGGAATGATTCCATGGGGACAACCATAGAGGAAGGGGCGGTGGAAAGCGGAAACAAATACCTCTCGAAATACGGGTGGGAAGCGGGCAAACACGACGGCAGTGTGTATTGATCCCCGGGCCCGGGTCCCGGGTGAGGCGCCCTGTTGACGGCAGCCCTCCCTTTTGCCCCTGCCCGGGGGTGCTGCGAGGCTATTTATGACCTTCCACCACCAGGACGAGCTCCCCTTTCGGGGGATGTTCCCTGAAGTGTTCCAGGACCTCCTCCACCGTTCCGCGTACCGTCTCTTCGTACATCTTGGTGAGTTCCCGGGAGACGCAAATACGCCGTTCCCCTCCAAAGTGCTCCGAGAACTGGGCGAGGGTTTTCAGGAGTTTGTGGGGGCTTTCGTAAAGCACCAGGGTCCTGGATTCCCCGGCGAGTTGCTCCAACCGGGTTTGGCGCCCTTTTTTAGCAGGCAGGAACCCTTCGAAAACGAAGCGGTCCGAAGGAAAGCCGCTGTTGACAAGGGCCGGAATCAGTGCGGTAGGACCGGGAAGGCAGTTTACGGAGATCCCTTCCCGAATGCATTCGCGGATCAGCAGGTACCCCGGGTCTGAGATCCCGGGGGTCCCCGCATCTGAAATCAGCGCGAGGGTGTCTCCCCTTTTGATCCGCTCCACTACCTGCTCCAGCACCCGGTGTTCATTGTGCATGTGGTAGGACCGGACTGGGGTGTCCACCTGAAAATGTTTCAGGAGTTTCCCGCTTGTCCTGGTATCCTCGGCCAGGATAAGGTCGGCGGCTTTGAGCACTTCCAGTGCCCTGAAGGTGATATCCCCGAGGTTCCCGATAGGGGTGGGCACGATATAGAGGGATCCATGCATACGCTCTAAAGAATCCGGGGCCGGACACCCCGGCAGAGGTGAGGCGGCTTTCAGGGTGACATTAATCGCCTAGGAAAAGCGCCGCTCGATCATTGCGAGGAACCGGGCCTCGTACTCCTCCTTGCCTTTCCAGTTCTCGTACTCCGGTTTAACCATCTTATGGATAAATTCCAGGGAGTTCTCATGGGAGTCCATGGTATTCAACTGGGAGAGGATGCGGTTGAAATCCTCGGTGCTGTCGTTGAACAGGTGCTTGACAAAAGCCAGGCGGTCATTCAGTCCGACGGAAATGTCCCTGGCCGTAAGGGTATCGTTCAGGGACCTGGCCGGGGCTACCCCGGCAATGTCCTTTGCGGTAGGGGTTACCGTTTCCTTATCGTTTTTTACAAAGTCATTTTTCTGGAGGAATTGCGCAAGGATTTCCTCGAGCTCCTCCCCCCCTGGCATCTCCGACACCATGTGCTTTATGGTGTCGATTCCGGGGATGATGATATCCTCCTCATGCGGGCTGCTCTCGGGGACCCGTTTGTTTTCGTTCAGCACGGCCGTGGCCATCGTTTCAAATTTGGAGGCCACCGTACTCTTGCTGACATCTACTTCGAGGTCCTGGAGCTTTTCCTCGATAAAATTTAGTACGGCGAGTTTTTCGTAGAGCTTGCGCGCCTGCTCATAGATCTGCTGCAGCCCCGTCATTTTATCATCCTAAAGAATCCGGCTTGCAAGCCCAACCAAGTCAGCCCTAATTTTCCGTTTCATAGCGTTTTGTTCTGGGCCGTAAATCCCGGCCCGTATTTTTCATACTTTTATACCCCCCGGCCATAGTAAAAACGGGACGGGTCGATATTTAGTCTAAAAATACGAAATGTTTCTCGAAAACACCGTCAACCCGGAAGAACAATTCGGATGGATCGAAGTGATCTGCGGCTCGATGTTTTCAGGCAAAACAGAAGAACTCATACGCCGGCTGAAACGCGCCCAGTTCGCACGGCAGAAAGTGGAAATCTTCAAACCTATCGTCGATACGCGCTACCACGATGAGAAGGTGGTTTCCCACGACGAAAATGAAATCCGGTCCACCCCGGTTCCCGCCGCGGCGAATATCCGGTTGCTCGCAGATGACTGCCATGTGGTGGGCATCGATGAAGCCCAGTTTTTTGACGATGAGATAGTTACCGTGTGCAATGACCTGGCCAACAGCGGCATACGCGTCGTTGTCGCGGGCCTCGACATGGATTTTAAGGGCAACCCCTTCGGGCCCATGCCCGCCCTGATGGCCACGGCGGAATACGTCACGAAGGTGCACGCCATCTGCCCGAGGACCGGGAACCTGGCCCACTACAGCTTTCGAAAGTCCCAGAGTGACCGCCTGGTCCTGCTGGGGGAAACGGAGGAATACGAACCGCTGAGCCGGGCGGCATTCTACAAGGCCATGTTACAGGAAAAAATCAGCAAGCTGGAAGTGAGGGATCCACAGGTCATAAGCTCGAAAAGTCCGGGGAATGGAGAAAAACCCTGAAACCGTCCTGGAAATAGACCTCGGTGCCCTGGCGCACAACTACGGGGTCATCCGCTCCCGAATCCGCCCCGGGACCCGCCTGCTCGGCGTGGTAAAGGCCTTTGCCTACGGAAGCGAAGCGGCTGCCATAGGCCGCAAGCTGGAAGCTTTGGGAGCCGACTACCTGGGGGTGGCCTTTACACGGGAAGGGGTCGCCCTCAGGCAAAACGGGGTCCGGGCACCCATCCTGGTGTTGCACCCCCAGCCGGATGGCCTGGGACAGCTTATCGAACACTGCCTGGAGCCCAGCCTGTACAACCGCAGGATTCTCGAGGCCTTCCTCCGGGTCGCAAAAGAGCGGCATCAGAGCGCCTATCCGGCCCACCTTAAATTCAACACCGGACTCAACAGGATCGGGTTTAAGTCGGATGAGCTTCCCTGGATCGCCTCCCGCCTGCAGGGGGAACCCCAGGTGGAGATCCGATCGGTCTTTTCCCATCTGGCGGCCTCGGATGACCTGGGGGAAGCAGCCTTTACCAACGGGCAAATACAGCGCTTCCGGGAAATCGCCTCAATGTCGGATTCGCTGCTGCATGGAAGGCCCTTTAAACACCTCCTGAACACTTCCGGGGTGCTGAACTACCCCGAAGCCCAGTGGGACATGGTGCGGACAGGGATCGGCCTGTACGGGTATTCGAACGACCCGCAAACGGACGCCCTCCTGCGGCCCGTGGCCTGCCTGAAGACCCGTATCTCGCAGATCCACCAGGTAAATCCGGGGGAATGGGTGGGCTACAACAAGGGCTACAAGGCCGAAGTGCCCAGGCTGACAGCCACCCTGCCCATCGGACATGCGGACGGGATCGGGAGGCAGTACGGGCGGGAAAAAGGGCGCGTCTACCTCCGCGGGAACCCCGCGCCGATCATCGGCAATGTATGCATGGACATGACCATGGTGGACGTCACGGGGTTGGATGCCCGCGAGGGGGACGAAGTGCTTTTCTTCGGGGAAGGAGTCTCTGCCGAAGACCTTGCACAGGGTGCCGGGACGATTTCCTATGAACTGCTCGCCGGCATTTCCCAGCGGGTACCTCGAAGGGTTATAGAAGGATAATTTCCCTTTTGGACCTGCTGAAATTTGCTACCTTAGCATTGATAACCCATTATTCAAAAACGCCATGCTTAAAGAATTCAGAGATTTTATCATGACCGGGAATGTCATTGACCTCGCGGTTGCGGTCCTGCTCGCAGGTGCCGTCGGCCTGGTTGTCAATGGCTTTGTCAATGACATTATGATGCCCTTTGTCGGGTATTTTACAGGGGGCATTGATTTTTCGGACTTCAAGATCGTCCTCTCCGAGGCGGTTATCGGCCCGGACGGAAATGTGGTCACACCGGAAAGCGCCATCCGGTACGGGGCCTGGATCAATTCCATCATCAACCTGATCATCGTGGGGTTTGTCCTGTTTGTGATCGTAAAGTCCTACAACAAGGTACGGGCAAAGAAAGAAGCCCCCGCACCCGAACCCACGGGGCCTACCCAGGAAGAACTCCTGGCGGAAATACGGGACCTGCTGAAGAAAAAATGAGTTTCTCCGCGCGCTTCGCGCGAACGCCGCTGCACCGCAGTCTATTACTAACCTCAAGCCGCTCCGTGACATCGGGGCGGTTTTTTTAATCCATTGCCCGTGGCAAATGAAACAATCACAAGGTGCTTTGTAGAGGGTGCTCTTTATACTTTGAAGAACGCAGCGGCTTACCTACTTTTGAGCAACTAAAGGAATGCACATGAAACTGGCAGTAGTAGGTGCCACCGGCATGGTGGGGGCAGTAATGTTGAAGGTACTTGAGGAGCGGAACTTCCCGGTTGATGAGCTCCTGCCCGTGGCATCGGAGCGGTCCCTTGGCAAAACCCTCCGGTTCCGGGGGGAGGATATTCGCGTAATCGGCATGCAGGAGGCCCTCGCCTCCCGGCCGGATATGGCGCTATTCTCGGCAGGGGCTTCAACCTCCATGGAGTGGGCGCCCAAATTCGCCGCTGCAGGAACCTACGTAATCGACAATTCCTCCGCCTGGCGCATGGATCCGGATAAAAAGCTCATCGTCCCTGAAATCAATGCCCCGGTTTTGGGGCCGGCCGACAGGATTATCGCCAATCCGAACTGTTCCACCATACAACTTGTCATGGTCCTGGCACCGCTGCACAGGAAATACAGAATGAAAAGGGTGGTGGTCTCCACCTATCAGTCCGTTTCGGGCACCGGGGTTGGGGCGGTCCGGCAACTGGAGGATGAGGTTGCCGGGATTGAGGGGAACAGGGTCTACCCGCATCCCATTTATAAAAACGCCCTCCCGCACTGCGATGTGTTCCAGGAAAACGGATACACCAAAGAGGAGATGAAGCTCGCCAGGGAGCCCCAGAAAATCCTGGACGACCGTACCTTTTCCATCACAGCCACCGCAGTCAGGATCCCGACGGACGGGGGGCACTCAGAATCAGTAAACGTGGAATTCCACGAGGATTTTGACCTCCATGAGGTCCGGGAAATCCTTTCGGGGACCCCTGGGGTTGTCCTTCAGGATGCCCCGGAGGCAAACCTGTATCCGATGCCTGTTTCCGCCCGCGGAAAGGACGAGGTCTTCGTGGGCCGCATCCGCAGGGATGAAAGCCAGCCGCGGAGCCTGAACCTTTGGATTGTAGCAGATAACCTCCGCAAAGGGGCCGCAACCAATGCCGTACAGATTGGCGAATACCTTTTGAAAAACCAATTCGTCCCACGCGCTTAAAAATCTGTTAAACCCCTGGGAACGTTAACCCGAAAGGCGTTTTTGAACTATTTTTAGGGGCTTTAAACACATTTTCATGTCGAAATATTTTGCTTTTCTCATACTGGCAGGGCTGCTGCTTTCCTGCCAGACCAAATCCGATACAAAAATGGCCCTGGAGTACCCTGAAACCGGTAAAGTGGATACCGTAGACACCTACTTTGGAACAGAAGTCCCGGATCCGTATCGCTGGCTCGAAGATGATCGGAGCCCGGAGACCGAAGCCTGGGTCTCAAAGCAGAACGAGGTCACTTTTTCCTATCTCGATAAAATCCCGTACCGCGAGGCGCTGAAACAGCGCCTTGAAAAGCTGTGGAATTACGAAAAACTGGGGACCCCGTTCAAGGAAGGGGCCTACACCTATTTCTACAAGAACAGTGGCCTGCAGAACCAGTCCGTGGTATACCGAAAGCTGGGGGACGGCCCTGAAGAGGTGTTCCTGGATCCCAACAGCTTTTCTGAGGATGGCACTACCTCCCTGGCAGGCCTTAGTTTTTCCAGGGACGGTTCCCTGGCGGCCTACGCCATATCCGAGGGTGGGAGCGACTGGCGGAAAATTATCGTAATGCGGGCCGAAACCCGTGAAATCATTGAGGATACGATCACTGACGTAAAATTCAGCGGAATTTCCTGGAAAGGACAGGAGGGTTTTTATTACTCCAGTTATGACAAGCCCCAGGGGAGCGAGCTCTCGGCCAAAACGGACCAGCACAAGGTCTACTACCACAGGATCGGCACGCCCCAGTCGGAGGACGAACTTATCTTCGGGGGCACCCCGGAAGAGAAGCACCGGTACGTAGGGGCAAGTGTCAGTGAGGACGACCGCTTCCTTTCCATTTCGGCCCGCAACACGACCGCCGGGAATAAGCTGTTCCTCCGGGACCTTTCGATTCCGGAAGCCCCACTGGTGTCCATCCTGGATCACGAAGACAGCGACAGCTACATCATTGAAAACGTCGGTTCCAAACTCTATATCGTCACAAACCTGGACGCCCCGAACCAGCGGATCGTAACGGTGGATGCGGCCAGCCCGGGGCCGGAGCACTGGGTGGACTTTATACCGGAAACGGAAAATGTGCTCAGCCCGAGCACCGGAGGGGGGTATTTCTTTGCCGAATACATGGTGGACGCCCTTTCCAAAGTGCTGCAATACGATTACCAGGGCAACCTGGTGCGCGAGGTAACCCTCCCGGGCATGGGAAGTGCCGGGGGATTTGGGGGTAAAAAAGACCAGAAGGAGATCTACTTCAGTTTTTCGAACTACAACACCCCCGGGTCTTCATACAAGTACAACGTTGAGACCGGGGACTATCAGGTGTACTGGAAACCCGAGATCGATTTTGACCCGGACCTGTATGAATCCCACCAGGTTTTCTATACCTCTGCAGATGGCACAAGGGTTCCCATGATGATCACCCATAAAAAGGGGCTGGAGTTAAATGGGAAAAACCCGACCATCCTCTATGGGTACGGCGGGTTCAACGTCAGCCTTACCCCGGGTTTCAGCACGGTCAACGCCATCTGGATGGAGCAGGGTGGCGTGTACGCCGTGCCCAACCTGCGCGGCGGTGGGGAATATGGAAAAAAATGGCACGACGCGGGGACCAAAATGAAGAAGCAAAACGTCTTTGACGACTTTATCGCCGCAGCGGAATACCTGATTTCCGAAGGGTATACCAGTCCGGAATACCTCGCCATACGGGGGGGTTCAAACGGGGGACTTCTCGTGGGAGCGGTCATGACGCAGCGGCCCGACCTGATGAAGGTGGCCCTTCCGGCGGTAGGGGTCCTCGATATGCTCCGCTACCATACCTTTACCTCGGGTGCCGGGTGGGCCTATGACTACGGCACCTCGGAGCAGAGTGAGGAGATGTTTGAATACCTGAAAGGGTACTCCCCCCTCCACAATATCAGGGAAGGGGTTGCCTATCCCGCAACCCTGGTCACAACCGGGGACCACGATGACCGGGTCGTTCCTGCCCATAGCTTTAAATACGCCGCCACCCTGCAGGAAAAACACGGGGGGGAAGCACCGGTCCTGATACGAATTGAAACCAATGCAGGACACGGGGCCGGAACACCCGTGAGCAAGACCATCGAGCAATACGCGGATATCTTTGGCTTTACCTTTTACAACATGGGGTATGAATCCCTTCCCAACAAGGCCGTCCTCAAGGATTTCAAGGAGTAGCCACCCTTAAAACTCAGATGCGTTTCCCCGGGAAGCGCTTGATACAGCAGCATGCTCAAGGTTCAAAACCTGTCTTTCGCCTATGAACGGCATTTGGTCCTGGAGGACCTTACTTTCAAGGTTTCCGAAGGGGAACACGTGGCTGTTATGGGGGAGAGTGGCTGCGGAAAGAGCACCCTTCTCAAACTGCTCTACGGGGCGCTGCCCTTTGAAGAAGGGAGCATCCGGTGGAAGCAACACGAGATTAAGGGTCCCGCATTCCAACTGGTCGCCGGGGGGGACTACATCAAGTACCTTGCCCAGGATTTTGACCTGATGCCCTATGCCACCGTCGCGGAGAACATCAGCAAGTTCCTCTCACCGGCCGACCCGGATCAGATGGCTGCCAGGACCCGGGAACTGCTCGAGACCATGGGGCTGGAACCCTACAGGGACACCAAG
The DNA here is from genome assembly GCA_964624565.1 of uncultured Robiginitalea sp. Lineage (GTDB taxonomy): Bacteria > Bacteroidota > Bacteroidia > Flavobacteriales > Flavobacteriaceae > Robiginitalea. The sequence continues at coordinate 10,855 of CAZUZE010000002.1, read as the reverse complement.
GTGCAGTTCCTCAGCGGGGGAGAACAGCAACGGGTCGCCCTGGCAAGGGTGCTGGCCCTCAGGCCCGAGGTTATCCTGCTCGATGAGCCCTTCAGCCACATCGACCATTTCCGCCGCAACAAATTGCGCCGGGACCTCTTCGGTTTTCTCAAAAAGGAGAAAATAAGCTGTATTTGCGCCACACATGACTACCACGACGTCCTGCCGTTTGCCGACAGGGTAATGGTGCTCAAAGACCGCGGCATCCTCGATCTCCGGCAAACCGACGAGCTTTTTGAAAAACCCAGGAACCTGTATACGGCCGAACTGCTGGGGGAAGCCAACCTCGTACCCATCGAAGTGCTGAAATCCTACGCCTCCACCACCCGGAACATCATCGTTTACTCGCACGAATTCCGGATTTCCCAGAAATCGGGCATGCCCGTCACGGTGAGGCAGAACTATTATATGGGTCGCTATTACAGGGTCCATGGCCTGATGGAATCTGGAAGAAGCGTCTACTTCAATTCGGACTCCCCACTGGATATCGGCACAAACATCTTCCTGAACGTGTCCCTGGACACCATCAACAAGCGCATGCCCATCTAGTGGGCTCAGGAGAAGAAGAAGGAACAGAGATACACCCCTAAGGCTGCCGAGGTCCCCAGCAGGAAAGTGCCGCCCCCGAAGAGCTTATAGCCCGTCCGGACATCCATGCCCGTCATCTGGGTGACCACCCAGAAAAAACTGTCGTTGGCATGGGATATGACCGAAGAGCCGGCCCCCAGTGCCACCACCGCAAGGGCTTTTTGTATTTCGGACTCCAGGCCCAGCGCGGGCATCATGGGGTAGAGGATGGAGGCCGCCGTGATCAGGGCAACCGTGGAGGAGCCCTGGGCCGTCTTCAGGGCGGCCGCCAGGACAAAGGGGAGGAAAATCCCGAGGTTGTAGGTGACCAGTCGGTTTCCCAGGACTTCTGCGATCCCCGAATCCTGCAATACAGAACCGAAAATCCCCCCGGCTCCCGTAATTAGTAGGATTGAGGCCGCGTCCCGTATCGCCTGCCCTACCCATCCCCCGGAAGAGAGCATCCGCGTGTCCAGCCTGGGCGGCAGGAACAGGCAGAGCAACAACCCGATCATCAGGGCAATCACAGGTTCTCCCAGAAAATCGACCAGGGAGGCAATCCCGGTCCCAGGCGCCCCGGAGGCCCCGAAAACCGATTTAAGGACGATCAGCAAAATAGGGGTAACTATGGGCAGGAGGGACACGAGGACCCCCGGACGGTAGTCCGGATCGGCGGCTAAAACCGGGTCCGTTTCGGCCTCCGGCCCGGGTTCGATTCGGGTCCTGCCGGCTACGCGGCCCGCGAACCACACCGAGACGGCAAGGGCCAGCAGGCTTACGGGCAGGGCAAAGAGGATGACCAGTCCGAGGTCGGCTTCCAGGATCCCGGCGGCGGCAATAGGGCCCGGGGTGGGAGGCATAAGGGTATGTGAAACCATCAGGCCGAGACCGAGAGCAATCGCCCCGGGGGCCAGGGAAGTTCCGGCTCTCCGGCTCATGCTCTTGTTCAGGGGGTCGAGCAGCATAAAGCCGCTGTCTGCAAATACCGGGATGGATACAATGTACCCCAGAACCCCCATGGCCAGGGGGATCCTCCGGTTGCCAATCCAGCCAAGCACCTTCTCCGCAATGGCCCGGGCCCCTCCGGAATGCTCGAGGAACGCCCCGATCATCACCCCCAGGACAATGATCAGTCCAATCTTTCCCATCGTATTGCCAAACCCCTTGCTGACCGACGAGACCAGGGCCTCACCGGACATTCCGGCAACTGCCCCATAGGCCATGGACACCAGCAGGAGGACCAGGAACGGGTGTACCTTCAGGCGGGTCGTCATCCATATGATGAGCAGTACGGCAAAAAACAAATAGACGAGTTCCAAATTCTCTCAGCTTGGGGTTTCCCGGAATTGAAGATGCATCAAAAAAATGACCTAAAAAAACAACGGCGCCCCATGCGGGCATTACAGCCCGGCCAATCCGGCGAGTTCCCGGCCCACATGGCTCCCAATCGCGACCCCCATGCCGCCCAGCCGGACGCCACAGGCAACGTTGTCCGAAAACCTCCTGACTATGGGCTTCTTCTGGGGGCCCACGCCCATGATCCCGCTCCATCGATGCGCGATCCGGAAAGGGGTATCCGGGAGGATGACCTCCCTGAGAAACCGCTCCAGGGATTGCTGAATGGGTTCGGTCTGTCCGAATTCCGTCGTGGTTTCTCCCTCCGGGTCCAGGTTCCTCCCGCCCCCGAAAAGGACGCGCTGCCCGACGTTCCTGAAGTAATAAAACCCTTCATCCATATGAAAGGCCCCCTTGAGCGGGAGCCCGGGAATGGGCTCGGTAACCAGTACCTGGGCCCGGGCGGGGGCTACCCCCGTGACCCCGAGTTCCCCGGCAAACCCATTGGTTGCAAGCAACAGCTTGCGGGCATAAAACTCGAAGTGGGCCGTCGAAACGGCAACCCTGTCCCCAAGATCGGTGTAGCCGGTAAGCGGTACCCCATTCAGGATCCGTATGGGATTGGGGGCCGAAAGGGCCAGGTCCAGGAGGGCCTGCATCATCCTCCCTGTATCCAGCTGCCCTTCCATCGGATTCACAATGAGGTGCGGGAGGACCTTCCCAAACCCGAAGGTGTTTTGGGCCACCCGGAAACACGCCTCCCCGAATACGGGCTCCAAAAGCCGATTCACCCGGTCCATTTCCTCCCTGCAGTGCTCAAAAACCGCCCTGTCTTTTTCCTGGAACACCTCGTACCCGCCCCACTGCCGGTATCCCATGGCGGAGTCCCCCAGCCGCTCCCTTAAGACTTGTATCCCATCCCATCGCTGGGCGACCAGGGCCACCACCTCTTCTTCGGTATGGTGCCGGAGGTCTGACAGGATTTCGCTAAGGCTCCCGAAACAGGCAAAACCCGCATTTTTGGTGCTGGCCCCCTGTGGAAACACCCCTTTTTCAAGGATGAGGATCCTGGCCCCGGGGTGGGATTGCCGGAGTTCAAGGGCACAGGTCAGGCCGGTGATCCCGCTGCCCACGATGCAGAAATCGAGCTTTTCAAGCCAGGTGTCCAGTTCCCAGTAGCTCAATTCCATCACTAACTGTATTTAAGGTTTTCGCCTCCCTAAGGGCCTCAGGAATCTTCGGGCAGGGGATTCATGGTAAAGTCCTCCATGAATTTGGTCGTGTAATTCCCGGCGAGGTAATCGGGGTGGTCCATCAGTTGCAGGTGGAAGGGAATGGTGGTCTTTACCCCCTCGATGACGAACTCGTCCAGGGCACGACGCATTTTGTTGATCGCCTCCTCCCGGGTCTGGGCCGTGGTGATCAGCTTGGCGATCATGGAATCGTAATTCGGCGGGATCACATACCCGCTGTAGACATGGGTGTCAAGGCGCACGCCGTGGCCTCCCGGGGTATGCAGGGTGGTAATGCGTCCAGGGGAAGGCCTGAAGTCGTTGTAGGGGTCCTCCGCGTTGATACGGCACTCTATGGAATGGAGCTTGGGCACGTAGTTTTTCCCCGAAATGGGCACGCCCCCGGCTACGAGGATTTGCTCGCGAATCAGGTCGTAGTCGATTACCTGCTCCGTTATCGGGTGCTCCACCTGGATCCGCGTGTTCATCTCCATGAAATAGAAGTTGCGGTGCTTGTCGACCAGGAACTCGACGGTCCCGGCCCCCTCGTATTTTATGTATTCCGCCGCTTTGATGGCCGCCATCCCCATTTCATGGCGCAGTTTATCGGTCATAAAAGGGGAAGGGGTTTCCTCGGTGAGTTTCTGGTGGCGCCTTTGGATCGAGCAATCCCGTTCGGATAGGTGGCATGCCTTGCCGTACTGGTCGCCTATGATCTGGATCTCGATATGCCTGGGTTCCTCGATGAGCTTTTCCATGTACATCCCGCCGTTTCCGAAGGCGGCCTGAGCTTCCTTGACGGCACTTTCGAAATTCTTCTCCAGCTCCTCTTCCTTGAAGATCGCGCGCATTCCTTTGCCGCCTCCCCCGGCGGTGGCCTTGATCATGACGGGATACCCCATTTTGGCAGCCACTTTGCGGGCCTCATCCAAATCCTTCAGGATGCCATCGGAACCTGGAATGGTAGGTACCCCGGCTTCTTTCATAGTGGCCTTGGCCGAGGCCTTATCCCCCATTTTGTCGATCTGGTCTCCCGTGGCCCCGATAAATTTAATGTCGTGCTCGGCACATATTCTGGAAAACTTGGAGTTTTCGGAGAGGAATCCATATCCCGGGTGGATCGCATCTGCATTCGTGATTTCCGCTGCGGCGATGATGTTGGGTATTTTCAGGTAGGATTCGGAACTGGGGGGCGGACCGATACAAACCGCTTCGTCCGCAAAACGGACGTGCAGGCTTTCCTCATCCGCTTTGGAGTAGACCGCGACGGTCTTGATTCCCATTTCCTTGCAGGTCCGTATGATGCGCATGGCGATTTCCCCGCGATTTGCAATCAGTATTTTCTTGAACATGGCGCGTCTTCTTGGCAGATTATTGAATTAAAAAAGCGGCTGCGGCTTGTTGCCTCAGGACGGGTCGACCAGGAACAGGGGCTGATCGAACTCAACCGGGGAAGAATCTTCCACGAGTACTTTGACAATCTTCCCTGAAACCTCCGATTCGATGTCGTTGAAGAGCTTCATGGCTTCGATCACACAAAGCACGTCCCCTTTGGAAATGGTATCTCCTACCTCCACAAAGGCGGGCTTATCCGGGGAGGGCTTCCGGTAGAAGGTCCCTATGATCGGAGACTTGATGGTGATGTATTTGGAGTCCTCCCCTTTTTCCTCCTGGGCTTCAGCGGCCGGCTGCACGGCAGGAGCTGCAGGTTGGGATACGGGCTGGGCCTGTATCGGGATTTGCTGTACATAGGTGGTTTCCGCTCCGTGGGAAGCGGGTCCGGTACGGATGGTGATCTTGATGTCGTCCGTCTCCAGCTTCACTTCGCTGGCCCCTGATTTGGCCACAAACTTGATGAGGCTTTGAATTTCTTTGATATCCATGGATTCAGGTTTTGGTAGTTGTTTTTATTTCGGATCGTAGGCCCATTTAAGGTAAATGGAGCCCCATGTGAAGCCGCCTCCGAAGGCCGCAAAAACAAGGTTGTCCCCTTTTCTGAGCTGGGATTCATAATCGTAAAGGAGCAAGGGCAGGGTTGCCGAAGTGGTGTTCCCGAACTTCTCGATGTTCATCATGACCTTGGAATGGTCGAGTCCCATGCGGTTCGCAGTGGCATCGATAATCCGTTTATTGGCCTGGTGGGGCACCAGCCAAGCGATATCTTCATGGGAAAGCTCATTGCGCTCCATGATTTTGGCCGCGACATCCGCCATATTGGACACGGCGAACTTAAATACGGACTTCCCGTCCTGGAACACATAGTGCTTTTTATTGCGGACCGTTTCCTCTGAAGCCGGCATAAGGGATCCTCCTGCTTCTATATGGAGGAAAGGCCGGCCGGATCCATCGGACCTGAGGTACTCGTCGATGAGCCCGAGGCCTTCCCCGGAGGGTTCAAAGAGGACCGCTCCGCCCCCGTCCCCAAAAATGATGCAGGTGGTCCGGTCCGTATAGTCGATAATCGAAGACATCTTGTCCGCCCCGATCAGCAGGACTTTTTTATACCGGCCCGATTCGATATAGCGGGCTGCCGTGGACATCCCGTACAAAAAATTCGAGCAGGCTGCCTGCAGGTCGTAGGCAAAGGCATTGACGGCGCCGATTTCCGTGGCCACATAAACCGCGGTGGCTGCCACGGGCAAATCCGGGGTGGCCGTCCCAAGGATGACCAGGTCGATTTCCGCCGGGTCGAGGTTCCGCTTTCGGATCAGGTCTTTGGCTGCTTCGATGGCCAGGTAAGAGGTCCCTTTGTCCGGGTCCTTCAGAATTCTTCGCTCCCTGACCCCGGTACGGGTGGTGATCCATTCATCGGTGGTATCCACCATTGTCTCCAGAATGGCATTGGTAAGTCGATACTCCGGAACGTAACCTCCCACAGCGGTAATCGCTGCTGTTATCGCATTCATTAAATACAGGTTTTTTGAGAAAAGAACCCCAGGAAAAGCTTCTAAATCGGTGAAAAATAAGGATTTTCCGGGAATTTTTGCCCTTTTCTGTTGTTTTTTGGGAAATAAGAGGCCATAAAAAAACTCCCACTTTGCCAAGTGGGAGCTGTATTTCTTTGCCCGTGTACCTTAGGCCGTGGCCTCTTCGGTTTTGTCAACCAGGACCTGCCCCCTGTAATAGAGTTTTCCCTCGTGCCAGTGAGCCCTGTGAAACAGGTGCATCTCCCCGGTTGTCGGATCTTTGGCAAGGGTGGGTGCTGTAGCCTTATAGTGGGTGCGTCGTTTATCCCTTCTGGTCTTCGAAATTTTTCTTTTAGGATGTGCCATGGTACGCTATTTTTTTTTATCTATTAGTAATCCTTTTAATGCATCCCACCTGGGATCGATTTCATTTTCTTCGCTTTTGAGCTCTTTCGGACGCAATTCTTCCAGCTTCCGCAATACTTCCGAATCCAGCGTGCCATCGGCTATTCCCGGATGCACGCGTTTGGTCGGAACGGCCAGTACGAGCATTTCGTAAATATACTGGGCGATATTAAACTGGTGCGCCCCCAGGGGCAGGACCAGGATTTCGTCGTCCTCGTCATTGTACTCCTCCCCGAATTTGATCACCAGCTCCAGCGCGCTTTCAATGGGCTGGTCATAGGGCTCACTGGTCAGGTCACAGGCCAGGTTCACCGTTCCCCGGGCGTCCAGTTCCAGCTCCATCATGTTGCTCATTTTGGTGAGCAGCGCGCGGACCTGTATGTCGGCTCCGTTGAATTCATCGTACTGAAAAGAGTCAAAGAACGCGTTGTCAATTTGGAAATCAAACTGATGTTTCCCTGCCTTCAATCCCGAAAAAGGAATTTCGAACTCCCTATGCCTCATTTCCTCTTCCATTCATTTAAGGCGTGCAAAGATACCTTTTTTTTGTTAAAACCCAATAATTTAAGCCAATAATTGCCTAGCGGTCCTCCCCTTTCCCGATGCGTTTCAACCGGTGCTTTTTCAATGGGTTCCGGGTCAGCTCCTCGTATTGCCTGCGCTCCCTGAAAATATGGATCCCCATAAATACCGCCTCCTTAAAGGAGTCCGGGTTGGCAAGGTTCTTACCCGCTATGTCAAATGCGGTCCCGTGGTCCGGAGAAGTCCGGATCCTGTCCAGGCCGGCCGTAAAATTCACCCCCTTTCCAAAGGAGAGGGTTTTGAAAGGGATCAGGCCCTGGTCGTGGTACGCCGCGAGGACCCCGTCAAAATTCCTGTAGGTGTCAGAGGCAAAAAAGGTGTCCGCGGCATACGGGCCGAAAACGAGGTGCTTCCCCTCCGACAGCTTTTTCAGGGCAGGCCTGAGCACGGTGTCGTCCTCCGTGCCGATCACCCCGTCATCCCCGCTGTGCGGGTTGATTCCGAGGACGGCAATTTTGGGCCTGTCAATGCCGAAATCCCGGATCAGGGAATTCTCCATGGCCCGTACCTTTTCAAAAATCAACTCCCTGGTGATCAGGGACGGGGCGTCCTTTACCGGGACATGGTCCGTCAGCAACCCGATCTTCAGGGTGTCGGTCACCATGAACATCAGGCTGTTGCCCCCGAGTTCCTTCGCCAGGTAATCCGTATGGCCGGGAAAGTTGAAGTCCTCCCCCTGTACCGTCTTCTTGTTGATCGGGGCGGTTACAAGGATATCCACGCTTCCTTTTTTCAGGGCGCTAACGGCGGCCCGCAGGGACTTTACGGCATAGGAACCCCCTGTTTTGGCAGGCTGCCCGAAGGTGATTTCCGGGGAATCCTTCCACACGTTGACCACATTGATTTTTCCGTCGATGGCCTCAGCCGCATCCGGGATCCCGTGGAACTTAATGGCGATCCCGAAATGATTGGTCAGGAACGAAATCGTCTTGTTGGAGGCAAAAAAGACAGGGGTGCAGAAATCGAGCATCCGGGGATCCTCGAACGCCCTTAAAGCTACTTCCGGGCCAATCCCGTTGAGGTCGCCCACTGAAATGCCCACTTTGATTTTTTCCTCCGAATCCTGCATGAATCTGTACCTTTGTGTCTTAACAGCCTGGTCAAAATTACTCAATTTCCACGGACTATGTTTACAGGAATAATAGAAACCCTCGGCACTGTCGACCGCCTTGAAAAAGACCGGTCCAACCTGAACATTACGATCAAGACCCCCCTGGCCCGGGAGCTAAAAGTGGACCAGAGCCTCGCTCACAACGGGGTCTGCCTGACCGTGGTTTCCGCCGCTGCGGACTCCTACACCGTAACGGCCATAGAGGAAACCCTTCTCAAGAGCAATCTCGGCGACCTGCAAGTGGGCAGCAAAGTCAACCTGGAACGGGCAATGACCCTGGGGGCCCGCCTGGACGGGCATATCGTGCAGGGCCATGTGGACCAGGTGGGCGTATGCACCGGGGTAGAGGAAATCGGGGGGAGCTGGAGGTTCGGATTCCGGTATGAGGAAGGTCCCGGCCGCATAACGATCGAAAAAGGCTCGATCACCGTGGACGGGGTAAGCCTTACCGTGGTGGATTCAGGCCCGGGCACTTTCAGTGTGGCCATCATACCCTACACCTATGACCACACCCGGTTTATGGAGTACCGGACGGGCAGCCGCGTAAACCTGGAATTCGATATGATCGGCAAATACGTCGCCCGCCTGCTCCAGGGGTATGCTTCCTAGACCTTGATAAAGATCTTCTTGCGGTACATCCACCACCCCAGCAGCAGGTAAAATCCCACCACGCTCAGTCCGTAGAGCAGGGAGGAGAGTTGAAGGGGCATCCCGTTGTGCACATAGATCGTTTGGAACAGCCATTCGTGCAGGCTTAGCCCGTCTTTGACCTGAATCTGGTAGAACAAATTGCTGATAAAGCTCGAGAGGAAGTACACGGTGATGGCGTTGGCCCCCGCATACCTGAAGATGCTCCCGAAACGCATCCCGCGCACATCGGTCAGGTAGTAGATCAGCGCCAGCAACAGGTTTGCCCAACCTGCAGTAACCAGGACAAAGCTGCTGGTCCACAGGGCTTTGTTGATGGGGAAAACAAGGTCCCAGAGGTGGCCGAGGAGCAACATCCCCACACCCAGGAACACCATTCCCTTCACCTTGTCGGGCCTGTCGCCGACGAGCAGCAGGCCGGTGAAGATCCCCAGAAGGGAGGTAACGATGGCCGGGAAGGTGCTGAGCAATCCTTCGGGATCGTAGTCCTCCTGCCACATATGGGTCCCGAAGACATTCAGGTCGATATAGTTCGCCCAGTTGTTTGCAGCCCGCTCAAAGGTCGGTGCCTGCCCTTCGATCGGGACAAACCCCATCCAAACCCAGTACCCCAGTAAAATCGCTGCGGCAATCCCCGCCAGCACTTTCCAGTTGAAATTCAGGTAGAGGACCGAAGCGGCGAAAAAGACTACCCCAATGCGCTGCAGAACCCCGGGAAACCGGATTTCCTCAAAAGGCACTATAAAGGGAAAGGAGATGGTAAAGGCCCCCAGGAACAGCCCCAGGCCGATCAGTTTGAGGGTCCGCACCGAAATCTTCCGGTATACCGCCGCCCCGGGTTGTTTGTTTCGGTAGGCAAAGACGATGGACGTGCCCACGATAAACAAAAAGAAGGGGAAAACCAGGTCGGTCGGGGTATATCCGTGCCAGCTCGCGTGGAGCAGGGGCGGATAGACGGATGACCAGGTTCCCGGGGTGTTCACCAGGATCATCAGGGCAATGGTCAGCCCCCTGAAGATGTCTACGGAAACAATGCGTTCTTTCATAATATATCACCTTTTATCTGACTCCAAATCCGCCGCAACAACCAGGCCGCCACCACGACGACGGCTGTCAGCCCTGCGGCCAGGGCATAATGGCCATAAATCCAGTTCCCCGTGGCGAACATACAGCTGTAGACCAGCAAACACCCCAGGAGCATTGCCAGGATGCCGGATGGCACCGTCCATTTCCTTCCCTGGTCCAGTGCCTCCCCATCTTCCCTTGCCTGGTCCACAACCCGCCTCCAGCCAGGGCCTCCTGGCTGAATCTTATTATAGAAAGCCCTGAGGGTGCCTGCACTTTCAGGAGGGGTGGCATAGGTGACGGCCAGCCAGACTACCGTGGTGATTGCAACAACGGCCGGGAACTTGCTCCAGGCCGGAAGCAGGCCGGCAAAAACTTCCCCCGAAGGGGCCGGCCCTCCGAAGAGGTACCCCCCGAGGTCCGTGAAATTGAACAGGATGGAAATGAGGCCCGAGGAAAACATGGCGGAAATCTCGCTCCACGCATTGATGCGCCACCAGAACCAGCGAAGGATGAAGATCAGGCCCGTCCCCGCCCCAAACATCAGGATGATATCAAAAAGCTGAAGGGCATTGGTCAGGAAAAGGGCCAGGATGGCGCTGAACACCATCAGCACCACCGTGGTAATGCGCCCCACGGCCACGAGTTCCCGTTCCGAAGCCCCCGGCTTGACCTGCTGCCTGTAAAAATCGTTGACCACATAGGAGGACCCCCAGTTCAGGTGGGTGGAAATCGTGGACATGTAGGCCGCCCCCAGGGAGGCCAGGACCAGCCCGAGCAGCCCGGGCGGCAGCTTGGTCAGCATGGCGGAGTATGCCAGGTCGTTCCCGAGCTTGCCTTCCTCCACATTGGGGAACGCCTCGTGGATGCTCGCCACGTCCGGAAAAACAACCAGGGAAGCCAGTGCAATTAAAATCCAGGGCCACGGTCTGAGGGCATAATGCATGATGTTGAAAAAGAAGGTG
>CAZUZE010000001.1:29887-38108 GCA_964624565.1 uncultured Robiginitalea sp. | reverse complement strand
GAGGTATCCATGATCACGTCCTTAAGTGTCGCAGTGTATTCCCCGGGGCGCCCCCGGGGAAACCGGACATCGTTAACCCTTATCAAGTTAACCCATTTTGGCGAGATTCCAAGGGGGTAAAAGGGCGATACTGAAAAAGGGCGATACTGAAAAAGGGCGATCGACGATCAGGGCTCCTGTACCAGGGGGTTGCAGGCAGCCCGATTCAACACCTCCGGAAATGCAATTGTCCTAAATTGTATCGGTAAGGACTTTATAGGTGGGGTCTTCCAGGACATTCACCTCAATGATCTTATCTGCGTTTTTCAGAAGCCGGAGGCAGTCGGGGCTGAGGTGTTTGAGGTGCACTTTTTTGCCCACTTTCAGGTAGCGCTCCGTAATCCTGTTCAAAGCCTCAATGGCGGACATATCCACTACCCGGCTTTCCCTGAAATCGATGATCACTTCCCCGGGATCCCCCTGAACGTCGAACTTTTCGTTGAACAGGCCCACGGAACCGAAAAAGAGCGGCCCGTAGATCTCGTAGTGCTTCACGCCGTCGGGGTCGGTAAACTTCCGGGCCCGTATGCGCTTGGCGTTGTCCCAGGCAAAAACCAGGGCCGAGATGATCACCCCCACCAGCACGGCCAGTGCAAGGTTGTGCAGGAACACGGTCACCAGGGTTACCAGCACCATGACCAGCACGTCGGATTTTGGCATCCTCCGGAACGTCCGCAGGCTGGCCCATTCAAAAGTCCCGAGGGCCACCATGATCATCAGCCCGGTCAGGGCTGCCATCGGCACCCGTTCGATCAGGGGTGCCCCGAACATGATAAAGACCAGCAGCATCAGGGCGGCGACAATCCCGGACAGGCGCGCACGGGCCCCATTGGAGGTGTTGATCAGGCTTTGCCCGATCATCGCACACCCACCCATTCCGGAGAAAAAGCCCGAGAGGATGTTCGCCGTCCCCTGGGCGACGGCTTCCTTGTTGCTCCTCCCGCGGGTTTCCGTGATTTCATCCACGATGTTCAGGGTAAGAAGGCTCTCGATGAGCCCCACACCCGCCACGATGGCCGCATAGGGAAAGATGAGCCCCAGGGTCTCCCAGGTCAGGGGGAGTTCGGGGATGTGGAATGGGGGGAAACTCCCTTTGATCGAAGCGATGTCCCCAATGCTCCGGGTGGGGATGTCGAGTGCCAGGACCAGGCCGAAAACCACCAGGATGGCTACCAAAGAGGCCGGCACGACGCGGCTGAGCCTGGGGAGGAGCCAGATGATGAGCATGGTCAGCAGGACCAACCCGCTGAACGTCCACAGGAGCATTCCCTGCATCCAGTGCCCGTCGGCGGTCTTGAACTGGTCCAGCTGCGACATAAAAATGATAATGGCAAGCCCGTTGACAAACCCGAAGATCACAGGTTGGGGCACCAGGCGCATGAACTTTCCAAGTTTGAGCATCCCAGCCGCTACCTGCAGGAGTCCCGCCAGGATTACGGTTGCAAAAACGTATTCGACCCCGTGGGATGCCGCGAGTGAAACGATCACCACGGCCACGGCCCCGGTGGCCCCGGAAATCATCCCGGGACGCCCGCCCAGCACAGAGGTCACCAGACCCATCACAAAAGCCGCATACAGGCCAGTCAGGGGGGAAAGCCCGGCAATCAGGGCAAACGCGATGGCCTCCGGCACCAGGGCGAGGGCGACGGTCAGCCCCGAAAGGATTTCCGTGCGGTAATTGACTTTCTGTGAAAAATCGAAAAGGTTCAGATACTTCTTCAAAACGCTGTTTTAAGGGCGCAAAAGTACTATTAATAAACCGGGCAGTGCCCGGGAATGTCCGAAAATCCGGGATGGGACCCGGGTACCCCCTGCAGATTCCCCACCACCTGGAAGGCCGTGGCCGCCGGGAAGTGCCGGGAGCGATCCCCTGGAGCACACCAAATTTTGAGTACTTTTGGAAGCAAAGCAACTCAGTGTGAAAAAACATCAGAAGTTTGCCGTATTGGGCGGGGGAAGCTGGGCGACGGCCATAGTGAAGATGCTCTGTGAAAACCTGGAGGAAGTCTGTTGGTATATGCGAAACTCCGACGCGATCGACTATATCCGGGAACACGGGCATAATCCGAATTACCTGAGTTCGGTCACCTTCGACACCTCTAAAGTCCGGCTGACAGACCGCATCGACGAGGCGATCTCCGGGGCCGATGTACTGATCTTCGCCATCCCCTCGGCCTTCCTGGAGGGAGAATTGTCCAAAATTTCAGGTTCCCTCAAGGGGAAGGTCATTTTTTCCGCCATCAAGGGAATCGTCCCGGAGAGTGGCAAAATCGTAGGGGAACACTTCCATGAAGTATACGATATCCCCTTTGAGGACATCGGTGTGATCACGGGTCCCTGCCACGCCGAAGAAGTGGCCCTTGAGCGGTTGTCATACCTTACAATTGCCTGTGCGGACCCTAAAAAGGCCAAAGCCGTCGCAGATGCCCTCAGCAGTTCCTATATCAAAACGAAGGTCAGCAAGGACATCATCGGGACCGAGTACGCGGCCATGCTGAAAAACATCTACGCCATAGCTGCCGGGATTGCACACGGCCTGGGCTACGGGGACAATTTTCAATCCGTGCTGATGAGCAATGCGATCCGCGAAATGAAGCGGTATACCAAGCGGCTCTACAATATCGACAGGAACATCAACCAGTCGGCTTATCTCGGGGACCTCCTGGTGACCGGGTATTCCGTTTTCAGCCGGAACCGGATGTTCGGGAATATGATCGGGAAAGGGTATACCGTCAAAAGCGCCATGATGGAGATGAATATGGTGGCAGAGGGATACTACGCCGTCAAAAGCGCCTACAAGATCAAAGAGGGGTTTTCCAAAAAAGTAAAAACCCCGATTATCGATGCGGTGTACCAGGTCCTGTATCAGGACAAAAACCCGAAGAAAGTCTTTTCCTCCCTGGCCGATAAAATCAGCTGAGGGCCCGACTCAAAGCTCAAAAGAACTGTGGAGTTCGAGCTGGTTACGCATTTCCACCGCCCAGTCCGCGGCCGTTTTCTCGTCCGCCTTTAAGACCCGTGCACATTCCCGGACAACCTCATCCAAATAGGTGCGGATGCTCCCGATATCGAAATACAGCCGGCCGGTGCGGCGGATGAAAAAATCCATGGGGCTGCAGACCTGTTCGTGCTGCAGCGCAAACTGCAGCTCCGCCTTCATCATCCGCCATTGGGGGTCCGGGTCCTCCAGGGTATTGAATATTTCCAGGATCTGGTCCGTCTGCTTTCCGTAATTGGTCACCAGAAACCATGCGTAATATGGCTCAAACCCCTTGGGTTCGAGCTTGCCCCGGACACGCGCCATATATTTCTGCACCTGCTTGAACTTGCTGAAGTCACTGCCGCAGAGGGGGATTTGATCCGTGGTGCACTCCCCGAGCTCCCTGCCCTCCTCCTCTTTGATTTTCCCGGCGATCCGGTTGACGACCCGTTCCGCCATTTTGCGGTACCCGGTCAGTTTTCCGCCGGCAATACTGATCAGCCCGGAGTCCGAGGTAAAGATTTCATCCTTTCGGGAGAGTTCGGATGCCGATTTGCCCTCCTCGTGGATCAGGGGCCTCAAACCGGCCCAGGACGAGATGATATCCGACATTTCGAGCTCGATGGAGGGGAACATATTGTTGACCGCGGAAATCAGGTATATGGCATCTGCCAGATCCGTACGGACGTCGTCTTTGTCCCCGTCGTAATTCGTATCCGTAGTGCCCACATAGGTGATTTTGCCCCTTGGGATGGCAAAGATCATCCGTCCGTCAGGCACGTCGAAGTAAACGGATTGTTTTACGGGCAATTTCTCATGGGGAAAAACCAGGTGTACCCCCTTGGTCAGGTGGAGCCGCTTCCCCTTTTTGCTTTTGTTGATGCTCCTCAGTTCATCCACCCAGGGCCCGGCGGCACTGATGACGTTTTTCGAGCGGACCTCAAACGTCCCCCCTCCGATGCCGTCGGAAACCACCACGCCCCTCACCATGCCTTCCGGATCGTACACAAACTCCTGCACCTCTGCATAGTTCAGCGCCTTTGCCCCGTAGTGCAGGGCCGTTTTGATGTTCTCTATCGTCAGGCGGGAATCGTCCGTACGGTATTCCGCATAATACCCGGCCCCTTTGAGTCCTTTTTTGGGCAATAGGGGTTCCAGCTGCAGCGCCTCCTTTTTCTCGAGCATCCTCCGTTTGTCATCCCCCCCCACCTGGGCCAGGATATCGTAGACCTTTAGGCCGATGGAGGTCAGCCATTTTCCGTAGGACCCCCCCTCTATCAGGGGAAGGAGCATCTTTTCCGGCAGCACAAGATGGGGCGCAAGCCGATGGACAATGGCCCGTTCGGAACCCACCTCCTTAACCAGCCAGAAGTCGAATTGTTTCAGGTACCGCAAGCCGCCATGGATCAGCTTGGTCGACTTGCTGCTCGTCCCGGAAGCAAAATCCCCCTTCTCGAGCAATACCACTTTCAGCCCCCTGGCGGCCGCGTCCAGGGCAATGCCCGCACCGGTGATCCCACCCCCGATCACGACCAGGTCCGCTTCATCTGAGGTTATGGAGGCGATGTCTGAGGTGCGGTTCAGGGCGGAAAAGGGAAGGGGCTTCTGCATGGATCCGGTCGTTTTTCCAAAAATAAGACTTTGGAAAGGCCCTTCCAACCCTGGCGATGTTATGGAATTGCTATTTCTGGTCGCCCTGCCCGGGACTGTCCGGGCGGTGGAAGGTATAGTCGCGTTCGACCCTGCAGATGCGTATGCGGTAGTATTCATACCAGGATGCCCTGCCGAGCTGCTGGGCCATAAGATGGTCGGAGTGGGCCTTCCAGTCTGCGATGCTTTTGAGGGAATCCCAGTAGCTCACCGTGATCCCGAGCGCATCACGGGCGTGTTCAACTCCCAGAAACCCCGGCTGGCGCGCTGCCAGCTCCAGCATGCGCTCCGCCATTCCGTCATATCCGGGGGCGTCTTCCGCTGAGCGTTTTGAGGTAAAAATGACAGCATAGTACCCCTGTGTCATTCCAGGTAGTTTTTCTCCAAAAAATACGAGACAATGGCCTCCTTCATAAGGACGGACTGCTCGCCGGCCTTTAAGGGTGGCAGGGCCTCGAGCAGCCGGTAATGGGGCCAGCCCTCCTGGTCAAAATGGTCAAACGCGTAATAGCCATAAGGTTCCAGGAGCCTGCAAATCGCGATATGCATCAGGTTGACCTTTTCATCTTTTTTGAACTTCCTGTGAAGCTGCCCGAGCTCCTGAACCCCGATCAGATAAATAATGGCATCCAGTTCCAGGGGGGCACCCTCCGCGAACTGTGCGGACAGTTTTCGGGAGAGCACTTCCCATCGTTCCTTTAGCAACGGATCTCGCGACATGGGGCTTTTTTATTGCAGATTTTTTCCCGGCGGTCAAAGGTACAAATCAATGGCTATATTTGTTCAAAACAAAATGGGGATGCTGGACCTGATTCTCGGAGCCCTCCTGGCCTTTGGATTCTACAGGGGCTGGAGGAATGGCGTACTTGTCGAAATAGCTTCCGTCCTGGCGCTGATCGCCGCCTTCTACGGAAGCATCCACTTTTCCTACATCGCCTCGGAATTCCTGAGTGAAAAACTGGACTGGAACGAAACCTTTATCAAAATAAGTGCGTTTGCCCTTACGTTCCTGGTGATTCTTTTTGGGGTGAACCTTTTGGGGAGACTGCTGTCCAAGGTAGCGGATTTTGCCCTTCTCGGGTTGCTGAACCGGTTTGCCGGCGGCATCTTCGGGGTTGTCAAGATCGCGATTATACTCGGGGCATTCCTGAGTTTTTTGGAGCGGGCCAACCAACCCCTGGACCTGATCGCCCCGGAGTTCTTTGAGAGCTCCATCCTCTACAAGCCGATCAAGGATTCCGGCACCCTCGTTTTTTCGGGCATTCTGGAGCCCGAATTACTGGATGCCCGGACCCTTTTTGAGTAGCCTAATTCTTACTTAACTTGTTGTTTTTTCGCGTTTTACCTGCAGCTTTCTGACCCAGAAAAACGGCGTTTTATCCGATGCCCGACAGGAACGGACCGTTGATCGAAAAAATATATGCCTGCGTTCATACTTCATGGGGATTTGAGTAATATTATCCTACCCATCCGCAAGGGTGGAACGAGAACAGACCCCTTTCTTACCTTTAGTGGCTAGCCTGCAAGCAGAACACTATATGAAAATGAAATTGCAGCACGCCTTAATGGCTTTATGTATGGTTTTTGTCGTTTCCTGTTCGAAGGAATCCGACGAAATCCGCGAGGTTCCTGTGGCACAGAACGTGACGGCTCTCGAGCTCGAAGTGCTGGGCCTGGTCAATGCGCACCGTGAATCCATGGGGCAGGCTGCCCTGGAATTCAGCCAGGTAGCGTACGACTATGCCAATGAGCATACCGATTATATGATCTCCACAGGTTCGCTGAACCACGATAACTTCACTGCAAGGGCTTCGGGGATTTCCTCCAAGGTAGCCGCCCGGGCCGTTTCTGAAAATGTGGCCCGCAACCACACAACGGCTGCGCAGGCCGTGGAAGGGTGGTTGGGCAGCCCGGCACACCGGAAAACGATGGAAGGGAACTTCACCCATACAGCCGTTAGCGTTAAAAAAGACCCGCAGGGCAACCTGTACTACACCCAGTTGTTTTACCTACAGTGAGCCCTGAGTTTCCCGCACAGCCACCCGCGCTCCTACAGGGGATGCCGGTTTTTATATATCTTTAGGGACGGAACTCAAAACCTTGCATATGCAAATACCCGCGCCCTTTAACCTCCCGAAATGGATCGACCAGCATCGGGAAGAGCTGAAACCCCCCGTTGGCAATAGAAACCTCTACAAGGAAGCCCAGGACTACATCGTGATGGTCGTCGGCGGGCCCAATGCCCGAAAGGATTACCACTATAACGAAACGGAAGAGCTCTTCTACCAGCTCGAGGGCCATATCGAGGTACACGTGCAGCATGAAGGAACGAAAAAGACCCTGAAGCTCGGTCCCGGGGATATGTACCTTCACCCGGCCGGCATCCCCCATTCCCCTGTGCGGTCTGCCGGATCCGTCGGCCTGGTTGTGGAACGCAGGCGGGAACACCTGAACCTGAGGGATGGGCTGCTGTGGTACTGTGATGCGTGCAACCACAAACTGCACGAGGTTTACTTCACCCTGACCGACATTGAAACCGATTTCCTCCCCCATTTTGAACACTTCTACAATTCCGAGGAGCTGCGCACCTGCGACAACTGCGGCTCGGTGATGGAAGCAGACCCCCGCTTTACGGGCCGGCAGGAAAAGGGGTAGGCAGATCCCTTTAACAACTTGCGCTTTTTGCCTAAAACCGGGATCGGCCACCTTCTGCTGAAGGATTCAGGAGCCTGAACCGGAGGCCGGCAAAACTTCCCTTTCCCCGCCCTCCCGCAACCAAAAGTTTTGCCCCTTCCCCGCGGCTACCCCCGTTGGATTTTGTAATTTTGCACCGATTTCACAACAGTTTTAAAGCAGGAATACTATGGCAGAAGTGGCACTTGATTTTGGAATGGAACAAGCTCTGAAGAGTCTTGGAATCGAAGACCTGAACCCCGGCTCATCCACCGGAAACAAATGGTTTGCAAAAGGGGAAATCCTCGAGTCGGTATCCCCGGTGGACAATTCGCTGATCGGAAAAGTGCAGACCACCACCCGGGAAGACTACGATAACGTCCTTTCGACTGCTGCGGAAGCCTTTAAAGTATGGCGCATGGTACCCGCCCCGAAGCGGGGGGAAATTGTCCGGCAATTCGGCCAACGCCTGCGCGAACTCAAAGAACCCCTGGGGAAACTCGTTTCCTATGAAATGGGGAAATCCTATCAGGAGGGGCTGGGGGAAGTCCAGGAGATGATCGACATCTGTGATTTTGCCGTTGGGCTCTCCCGGCAGTTGCACGGGCTGACCATGCATTCGGAGCGGCCCCTGCACCGCATGTATGAACAATACCATCCCCTTGGGGTGGTCGGCATTATCTCCGCCTTTAACTTCCCGGTTGCTGTATGGAGCTGGAATACGGCCCTGGCCTGGGTCTGCGGGGATGTCTGTGTGTGGAAGCCTTCCGAAAAGGCGCCTCTCTGCGGGGTCGCCTGCCAGAAAATCGCCGCTGAAGTTTTCAGCGCGAACGGCATGCCCGAGGGGATATCATGTCTTATCAACGGGGATTACCGGGT
>CAZUZE010000001.1:0-29787 GCA_964624565.1 uncultured Robiginitalea sp. | reverse complement strand
CTGAAGATTGGCAACCCCCTCGACGAAAACAACCATGTAGGCCCCCTGATCGATACCGATGCCGTGGCCATGTATACCAAGGCCCTGGAAAAGGTCGTGGCAGAAGGAGGGAAACTGATCGTGCCCGGAGGGGTGCTCCAGGGGGAGGGCTTTGAGAGCGGTTGCTATGTGAAACCGGCCATTGCCGAAGCGGAAAACCATTTTGAGATCGTACAGGACGAGACTTTCGCGCCCATCCTGTACCTGCTCAGATACAAAGGGGGCGTCGAGAATGCCATCGCCCTTCAGAACGGGGTCCGGCAGGGGCTCTCTTCCGCCATCATGACCAACAACCTGAGAGAGGCAGAAACCTTCCTCTCGGCTGCCGGGAGCGATTGCGGGATTGCCAATGTGAATATCGGGACCTCCGGGGCCGAAATCGGTGGCGCCTTCGGAGGTGAGAAAGAAACAGGGGGGGGAAGGGAATCCGGGTCGGATGCCTGGAAAATCTATATGCGCAGGCAGACCAACACCCTCAATTACAGCACGGGCCTGCCCCTGGCACAGGGAATCAAATTCGACATCTGAAACCCCGAGGGGGGAATCCACTCCGTTCCTTTTGGTACGCCCCCTCAGTTTTGGTCAGGCGTGGATACCAGTCGGGCAAAACAAAAATCCGCCTTGGCAGCTTAGCGGGCCAAAACGGATTTTCAAACTAACCAAACTAATCCAAAATAAACCAGCCCGGTTGAAAGTCCTGTTTTAGGAGAAGAGCTCTTTTCCGATCAAAAAGAAAAGAAAGGACCACCAGGTTGATTTGAATTCAAAATCCCTTTTCTGATAAAAATTTCAAAACGGATTTGTATAAGCGGCTCGCATCCCTGTATGATTGACCAAATTGGGCTGTATCCCTGAAAAACGACTTCAGTTGCCTGCCCCGGAACCCTTGCTGCACACGAGGGTTATCAGCGGGTTTCAGTTCCTCCCCAACTCCCCGGGATACATCTGATAAACCGGTTCTGACTGCCATACCTGGTTGCTTTGAACTTCCAGGATGGAGAGCGGTCCCTTGTGGGCCGCACCTGTATCCACATTCCAGACATTGGCTGCGCGCGTTGGCCGGGTCAGCCCGAATTTGGTAAGGGCCGTGTGCCCGATAAAGATCTCGCGGTACAGTTTGAGGCGCGCCGGGTAAAAAGTGTCTGCGGGGGAGAGGGCAGGGTCCAGGGACAGGGCCATTTCCCACAGGGTGCGGTCCCAGTAAAAATTCTCAGAAGTGTGTTCGTGGCCCACACCCCTGGGATTGGTAAACCCGGCATGCACATACAGCCGGCCTTCCTGGTCCAGGTGGTAATCCGAAAGCGATTCCAGAAAACGGATATGTTCCCTCCGGGTTGCTTCCCCGATCCCGGCATACGATTTTTGGGTTGCCTCCCCTCCCGCCTTAAGCCATAGCGGGTTCTCCCTGCCAAGGGTGAGCCACTGAAGGCAGAGATCATCGTGGTTTCCACGGAGAAAGATGCAGGGATGCGATTGCTGCAACTCGATCAGAAAACCGAGGGTCTGGGATGCCTCGCTCCAGCCGTCCACGTAATCCCCCAGAAAAACGAGCAGGTCCCCGTCCTGGGGGGACGCGAAGTCCAGCACTTGTTGCAGGGCCTTAAGCCCGCCGTGAATATCCCCGACCACCAGTGTTCTCATAGTCATTCCTCAGGATGTATGCGCATTGCACCTGTCCTCTTGCCTTTATCCTGCCATCCCACGCAGGTGCAAGTTACAATGACCTGCGCAATAGGGAATAAGGCGCGGTATATTTATGATCCATTTCTTGGCGCAAAACGGTTTTCTGACTACTTTTCCACCCTGAGTTCCCCCCGGGATCCCTTGAAGCCAGTCCTCCCTCCGGGCCGGGGCTTCCAACGGTCAGGGAACCGAAAAAACCACAGACATCGCCTTAAACGCTGACACTATGAAACGACTGCTCATCCCCGGCATGGTTCTTTTGGGGTCCCTGACCGGCCTGCTGGCACAGGCTGATTCCACAAACTATGCCGGCAACAATGAAATCAAGGTCAACGGGGTGTATCTTTTGGCCGGGTTGGCTGAAATCACCTATGAGGGAATTCTCGGGGAGGATTCTGCGATCGGCGTTTCTGTGGGCTTTGCCCTGGACAATTCCATCGATTACCGCTTTAGCGCCATCCCCTATTACCGGTTGTATTTCGGCAAAAAAAGGGCGGCCGGATTTTTTGTCGAAGGAAACGGCGCTTTCTTTTCGGAAAGGGACTTTGAGTCCGATACGGAATTCGGGGCGGGACTGGGCCTCGCTGTGGGCGGAAAATTCATAAACTCAAAAGGGTGGATTGCGGAATTGTTTTTGGGGCTGGGGAGGAACCTCGTCAACAACGACGATATCTCGGAGGCGTATCCGCGCGCCGGGATTTTGGTCGGAAAGCGGTTTTAGCCGCAGCCCCCCGCAGTTGCTCACCGCCGCCGGTGAGGACCGGCATGGCCTAATGCAGAAAAAAATGAAAAAAGTCTTTTGTATCGGTGAGTTGCTCGTCGATTTCGTAGCTGAAAACCAGGGAAGTGACCTCAGAAAGGCCACTGTTTTCACCAAAAAGGCCGGTGGGGCCCCGGCCAATGTGGCGTGCGCCATATCCAGGCTGGGCGGGAACAGCTCCTTTATCGGCTGTATAGGAGAAGATCCCTTCGGGGAATTTCTGGAGCAAGTGCTGATTGAAAACAAGGTAGACACCCTGCACCTTCAGAAAACAGACACCTTTACCACCCTCGCCTTTGTCTCGATTGCCGAAAACGGGGAACGGGACTTCGTGTTCAGCCGGGGGGCGGACCGGGAACTGAAATACCTCCCTAAAATCAAGTCGGGATTCAAAGGGAATATGCTCCACCTTGGGGCCGCCACAGCCCTCCTGGGGGGATCGCTGGAATCGGCCTATGGCCACTATTTTTTCGACGGCCTGACCGAACGCGCCTTCATCAGTTTTGACCCCAACTTCCGGCAGGACCTGTGGAAGAAGGGGGAAGCCGTCTTTGTAAAAAAGTGCATCCCCTTTATCGAAAAATCGCATTTGTGTAAATTCTCCCTGGAGGAGGCCCGGCTGCTGAGCGGCAAGGAGGACCTGGTGGAGGCCTGCGTTGAAATACACGACATAGGCGCTGAAGCCATCGTAATCACCCTGGGGAGCGAAGGGACCTTTTTGAGTACCGGGACCCGCTATGGCATAATCCCGAGCATCCCGGTGGAGGCCGTGGACACGACCGGGGCCGGGGACGCCTTTATCGGTTGCCTGCTCTACCTGCTCTCTGTCCTGGAGGATCCCGCCGCCGTAACCGGCAATTTTGAATTCCTGATGGAGATGGTCCGCAAGGCGAATGCCGCCGGGGCCCTTACGACCACGCAGTTCGGGGCCATCCCGTCCCTGCCCGACCAGGAAGCACTCAAGGCCGTACTGGGATGAATCAGGCCGCGATTCACAAGCTCCTGGCAGGCACTACCGGAGGCCCCCCAACTCCGAAAATGCTGCAGGCCGCCTACGAAAAGCGGCTCGCTGCGAATTTTACCCTGATACAGGACCTGTTTTTCTCCCTCTATCCCGAACCGGCGCACACCCGGTCCTTCGGGGAACTCCAAAATCGGCTGAAAGCCCTTTTTGACGGGCGCCCCAAAGAACTTAAGGTGCAGGACCTGCATCGGCTGCAGGAAGGAAACTGGTACCAGACTGGGAAATGGGTGGGGATGCAGCTCTATGTGGACCGGTTTTCAGGCAACCTCAAAGGCCTGGAGGACAAACTGCCTTATTTTGAATCCCTTGGGATCAACTTCCTGCACCTGATGCCAATCACTAAGAGGCCTTCCGGGCCCAATGACGGGGGATACGCGGTAAACAGCTATACCGATATAGACCCGGCCTACGGCACCAATGCAGATTTTGCCCGCCTTACGGCCGCTTTCAGGGAAAAAGGCATTTGCCTGATGCTCGATTTTGTGGTGAACCACACCTCCGGGGAGTATCCCTGGGCGCAGAAGGCCAAAGGCGGCGACCCCAAATACCAGGCGTTTTACCACACCTTCCCGGACCGGAACCTCCCGGATCTTTACGAGCAGACCCTGCCCGAGGTATTCCCGGAAACCTCTCCGGGGAATTTCACGTATTGCCCCCGGATGCAGCGGTGGGTGATGACGGTCTTCAACTCCTACCAGTGGGACCTGAACTACGCGAACCCGGAAGTCTTTCTGGCCATGCTGGAAAACCTCGTCCTCCTCGCTGACAAAGGGGTGGACGTGGTCCGCTTTGATGCCCTTGCCTTCCTCTGGAAAAAAATAGGGACCACCTCCCAGAACCTGCCCGAGGCACACCGGCTGGTTGCCCTTTTCAGGCTCTGCCTGCAGGTGGTTGCCCCCGGGGTGATCGTCCTCGCCGAGGCCATCGTGGCCCCGGAAGAGATCGTCAAATACTTCGGGGAGGGCATCCTCAGGGGAAATGAATGCGAAATCGCCTACAACGCGACCTTTATGGCCTGCCTGTGGAATTCCGTGGCGACCAAAAAGACGAACCTGCTCCGGCAAAGCCTGCAGCACCTTCCCGGGAAACCCTCCCCGTGCACCTGGATCAACTACATCCGCTGCCACGATGATATCGGCCTGGGCTTTGACGATTCTCGCATTGCCGCCCTGGGGTGGGACCCCGCAGCTCACAGGCGGTTCCTGCTTGATTATTTCTGCCAGCGCCTGGACTGGAGCCCTGCCAAAGGGGCCGTTTTTATGTACAATCCCCTTACCGGGGACGGGCGTATCACGGGAAGTACAGCCTCCCTCCTCGGCCTTGAAAAGGCGCTGGAGGAAAAAGATGCCGAAAAAATCGGAAGGGCCGTCGACAAAATCCTCCTGCTCTACGGGATCATCCTCGCTGCTCCGGGCATCCCGCTGATTTACGCTGGGGACGAAATTGGGATGCTCAATGACTACTCCTATATGCGGGAGCCTGACAAAGTAATGGACAGCCGCTGGATCAACCGCCCCATGCACGACTGGAAAACCGTTGCCGCCCTCCCGTCGGGAAGGACCCCGGCTTCCCGGATCTACAGCAGGATGAAACACCTGATCGGCCTCAGGAAACAGCATCCCGTCCTCTCCGATGCCTTTGATATGCGGTTCCACGATGCAGGGAATGAACACCTTCTCGTTTTCGAAAGGGGTTCCGCATCCCCAGATGGCATCCTGGCCCTGGCCAATTTTGATGAGCGGCCCCAGGTGGTCAACACCTCCTTTCTCAAAGCCCTTGGGTACTTTGACCAGGGAAGGTATCGCAACCTGATCGACGGGAAAACAGGGGGGGTCAAAAGCGGTTTGTTCCAGCTCTCCCCTGCAGAAATCCTGTGGCTCGGGAAGGTCTGACCCTAGTTGTAGCGCACTTTCCTTAGGATGCGCAGGGCTTCCTTGAGGGACCGGTAAACCTCCGGTGCGCTGGCCTTGAGCAGGCTTCGGGAAAGGTGCATGAGGTCCTCGGCTTCCTCAAACCCGTTGAGGTAACATATGAGCGTGGTGGCCGGGAATCGTTCCAGATCCCTTATTTCGGAAGGCCTCAGGGCCAGGCCCTTCTCGAGTTTTCCCAAGAGGGCCTTGTTGGTGTTGAGGATGTGGTGCAGGGTCTTTCGCTCGTACTGGGGCGGGTCGAAGATGAGCTGCCCGAAAATCTGGTAGGTCCCGTTGTCCGCAAATTCGATGGTGACCTTCTCCAGGGGGTAATAGCGCTTATGGGCGTCCAGGCCGAGGTAAATGTATTCGGTAATGTGAAAGGAATCAGGGTCATAGGTTATGGAGACCTCGTCGAGGGAAGAATAAAACAACTTGACCTGCTCGTTGATCAGTTCGATGTCCACCCGCGAAAAATACTCGGCCTCCTTGACCACTTTCCTGTTTCCCGCCCAGCAGACGACAAACTGCTCCTTGAAAACCTTGTAATGGCTGCTCAGGTCCCGGTGGCGGTGGTTCATAAAATCGATTACCCCGTCCAGGGTGAGTTCGATGTTGTTCCTAGCATGCTGCTCAATTTCAGCTACTGTGGCCGAATTCCGGTCCGACAGGGTAATGCCGAAGTTTTTCGGCATGCTGATGCTGCCCTCCCGGAAAAACACGGCGCCCCCGTAGTATTTCCAGATATTCCGCTTCAGGGAGCACACCCTCCCGGAAGAGGTAATGGTGACCAGGCCGACCACCAGGCCCTCGGGAAGATTCGGAAAAAGGACGTTTTCGTACGAAATCGAGGGGGGGTTGTCGAGATAGGCATTGACGAGGTTCTGGATCTTGCTGTCGTCAAAAAAATCGACCCCCAGGATCTCGTTGTCCGCGTCGTCCACCCCGATGACGATATAGGACCTGTTGTTGGGATTGCTGTTCGCCAGGGCGCACACGTGCTTCAGGAATTTCGCCTTTCCTTCCTTCCGGCTGATATCGATGGACCGCTTTTTGTCATAAAAACTGTTCTCGTCGTTGTGGGCGAGGAGGTTTTTGATGAGCAGGCGCTTGTTGATCATAGGCTTTTGCGGACAATCGTACTGCCGGCCTGGGCGGTGGGCATGACCACCAGGTCGGCGATATTGACATGGGGCGGGCGGCTGAGCACAAAGTGGATGATCTCGGCAATGTCACCGGGGGCCAGGGGCTGATACCCCTTGTAGACGCTGGAGGCCCTCGGTTTATCCCCCTTGAAACGGACCTCGCTGAACTCTGTCTGGACAAGCCCCGGATTCACGGCCCCGACGCGGATCCCGTATTCGTTCAGGTCGATCCGAAGGGCCTGGTTGATGGCATCCACCGCAAATTTGCTGGCGCAGTACACATTGCCTTTAGGGTAAACCTCCTTTCCCGCAGTGGAACCGATATTGATGATATGTCCCCGGCCATCCTTGAGCAGGGAGGGAAGCAGGGCCTTGGTCACATACAGCAGGCCTTTGACATTGATGTCGATCATCGCATCCCAGTCCTCCAGGCTCCCCTGGTCGATAGGGTCCATGCCATGGGCATTGCCGGCATTGTTGATCAGCACATCCACCTCCCTGAAATCCCCGGGAAGTCCGGCAACGGCCCTGAACACCGCTTCCTTGTCCCTTACGTCAAAACACAGGGTGTGCACCCGGTCCCCCCATTTCTCACTGAAGGCCTGCAGGCGATCTTCCCTGCGCCCGCAGGCGATGATCCGAAATCCCCTGCCGGCGAGCAATTCGGCCGTGGCCCGGCCGATCCCGCTGCTGGCCCCTGTAATAAAAACTGTTCGATCCATAAGTATTCTTGTTTAAGGCACTTCCTTCCCCTGGCTGGCAACCAGGAGGGAAAACCAGTCCGGCAGTTCCAGTTCAATCTCGAGGGCTTCCTGCGATTCCTCAAGGCGTTCCGCCCTGGTGGTCCCCACGACAGGGTGGATCCCGGCGGGATGCCGGAGCAGCCAGGCCAGCAAAAGCTGGTTTTCCGTTGCCTGGTATTTCGCGCACAAGCCCTCCAGGCATTCGGAGATCCTGGCGGTCTGAGGACCCTTTTTGCTGTAATACGTCCCAAGGGGGCTCCAGGCCATGGCCGTGCGCCCGTGCACCAGGCAATCGTCCAGGGTTCCGTCCCACATAGGGGACTCGGCGGTGAGGGAACATTCAAACTGGTGTGCCTCCACCGGGACAGCGGAACCGATCAGCCCGATCTGGGAGGGTGTGAAATTGGAGACGCCAAACGAACGTACCTTTCCCGAATCCCTCAAGGCGGAAAAGGCCGCAGCCACTTCCTCGGGGTGCATGAGCGGGCTGGGGCGGTGCAGCAACAACAGGTCCAGATAGTCCGTTTTGAGGTTGTCCAGTGAGGCAAGCGCGGATTGAATGATATAATCCGTCCCGTATTCGTAGTACTTTACACTCAGGGGCCGGGCCTCCGAGGGGTTCTGTATCCCGCATTTGCTGATAAATTGCAAACGGTCGCGCGGGATCCCGCTGACTGCAAAGGCCTTTCCGAAATCCGCCTCCGTGGTGTACCCGCCATAGATGTCCGCATGGTCAAAAGTGGTGATGCCCATTTCATAACAGCGATTGATCAGCGTTGTCATTTCCCCCTGGGAAAAGCGGCGGCCCCAACTCCCCCAGGTCATGGTGCCGGCTATTATTCTCGAGTAACTTACACTTGCTTTCATACCCTGTGAAAGTAAAAATAAAATCCCTTAAAAGGGTCATAAAACTGGGGGTTTTCCGCTTTTTTTAACCAATCATTAACAGGGGGTCACTAAATAAATTTTCAATTTGCGAGGTGCATTAAATCAATCCTGTAAGGATCGAATTTTAAACCCTTTTTATGGAAGAAACCAAGACGGTGGACATCAGTGCGGTGAATGAGAAAATAGCCCAGGAAAGCGCTTTTATAGATTTGCTGATCCTGGAAATGGACAAGGCAATTGTAGGCCAGCGCCACATGATCGAGCGGTTGCTGATCGGGTTGCTTGGAAGGGGCCACATTTTGCTGGAAGGTGTTCCGGGACTGGCCAAGACCCTCGCGATCAACACCCTGGCAAAAACGGTTAAGGGGAGCTTTTCCCGGATACAGTTTACCCCGGACCTGTTGCCGGCCGATGTAGTGGGGACCATGATCTACAATATCAAGGAGAACGATTTCTCCATCAAAAAAGGCCCCATTTTTGCCAACTTTATCCTGGCGGATGAGATCAACAGGGCCCCTGCCAAAGTGCAGTCCGCCCTTCTTGAGGCCATGCAGGAGCGTCAGGTGACCATAGGAGACGAGACCTTCCCCCTGGACGAGCCCTTCCTGGTCATGGCCACCCAGAACCCGGTGGAACAGGAAGGAACCTACCCCCTTCCCGAAGCCCAGGTGGACCGGTTTATGATCAAGGCCGTGATCGATTACCCCCTGATGAACGAGGAACAACTGATCATCCGTCAGAACCTGCAGGGCAACCCCCCTGAGATCCGCCCGGTGGTAAGCCTCAAGCAAATCCTTAGCGGACAGCAGGCGGTGCGGGAAGTGTATATGGACGAAAAGATCGAGAGGTATATCCTCGACATCGTTTTTGCCACCCGGTTCCCTGAAAAATACAACCTGAAAGAACTAAAGCCCCTGATCAGTTTCGGCGCCTCTCCCAGGGGAAGCATCAATATGGCCAATGCCGCCAAATGCTATGCCTTCATCAAGCGCAGGGGGTACGTGATCCCCGAGGATGTCAGGGCGATCGTGCACGATGTGCTCCGCCACAGGATTGGCATCACCTATGAGGCCGAAGCGGAAAATGTAACCCCTGAGGAAATCATCAACCGTATCGTAAACGAGATTGAGGTGCCCTAGGAGTTGCTCCCGGGTTACTGATCAGCGGCCTGTATCCTCAAGAGGGACCCCCGTGAACGAACATGGATACTAAAGAGCTTTTAAAAAAAGTACGCAAGATCGAGATCAAGACGCGGCGTCTTTCCGATCATATCTTTGGAGGAGAATACCATTCTACTTTCAAGGGGCGGGGAATGACGTTCAGCGAAGTGCGGCAGTACCAGTACGGGGACGATGTGCGCAGTATTGACTGGAACGTAACGGCCCGCTACAACGAGCCCTTTGTAAAGGTCTTCGAGGAGGAACGGGAACTCACCATGATGCTGATGGTGGATGTCAGCGGCTCGGAATTCTTCGGCACCATCAACCAGTTCAAGCGGGTGGTCCTAACCGAAATTTCAGCCACCCTTGCTTTTTCGGCCCTCCAGAACAACGACAAAGTGGGCCTGATCCTCTTCTCCGAAGACGTGGAGTTGTTTATCCCGCCGAAAAAAGGAAAGAGCCATGTGCTTCGGATCATCCGGGAATTGCTGGAGTTCGAGCCCTCCCGGCACGGCACGGACCTTTCGGGTGCCCTGAAGTACCTCTCCAATGTCCTGAAGAAAAAGTCCATCGTTTTCGTACTCTCGGACTTCATGGCTTCGGACTATGAGCACAACCTCCGGATAACAGGAAAAAAACACGACCTGACCGGTATCCGGGTCTACGATCCCATGGAAAGGGAGCTCCCCAACCTTGGGGTTGTGTCCTTGCAGGACGCTGAAACGGGCCGGATCCGCTGGGTGAACACCTCTTCAAGGGAGGTCCGCAATGCCTACACGGCCCATTACCGGGATCAGGTGGCCTACTTCCAGGACACCTTCAACAGGGCAGGTTGCGGCGTCCTGGACTGCCAGGTCGATGAGAGCTACGTCAAGAAACTATTGGGGTATTTTAAACGAAGAAATTGATGGGACGGGACAAGACCCATATCCGGAAACCTGCGGCGGGCAAAACCCTCCTGGCACTCCTCTGCCTGTGCCTGTCTGCCGTTTATCCGGTGTTTTCCCAACAGGCCCCAAGGATCACCTCCTCCGTTGACACGGCCTCCATCCGCATAGGGGAGCAGATCCAGTGGACTGTGGCGGTGGAGGTGGATTCCACAGCCCGTGTGATTTTTCCCGAAGGCCAGACCTTTTCGCCCCTTGAAACCGTCGAGGCTTACAAAACG
Organism: uncultured Robiginitalea sp.; assembly: GCA_964624565.1. Lineage (GTDB taxonomy): Bacteria > Bacteroidota > Bacteroidia > Flavobacteriales > Flavobacteriaceae > Robiginitalea. Next base: position 19,267 of record CAZUZE010000001.1, on the reverse strand, counting down.
GACACCACCCGGAAAAACGACCGGATGCTCCTGCAGAAAACCTATGCCCTGACGCAGTTTGACTCCGGCGGCTACCTGTTGCCCACCCAGCGGATCGAGATCGACGGGGAGGGGTATTTCACGGATTCGCTCCTGGTACGGGTCGCCACCGTGCCGGTGGATACCGTCAATCAGAAAATGTACGACATCAAGCCGATGATGGGGGTGGAAACCAGCCGCCTGGGGTGGTTGAAATGGCTGGGGTTCGGGCTTCTGGCACTCCTCCTGGCAGGTGGGGCCTACTACTGGTTTTTCATCCGCAAAAAACCCCTGACCGAGTCAGAGCAGGAAGCCCTGCTCCCACCCTATGAGCGGGCCATGAAGGAATTGAAGCGCCTGGAGCAGTCCAAATACCTGATCCAGGACGAATTCAAGCAGTACTATACCGAACTCACGGGAATTGTCCGTGCCTACCTGGAAGAAGAAGTGCATATATCGGCCCTGGAAAGCACTACCTCCGAGCTGCTCGAAAAACTGGAGCTGCTGAGGGATTCCGGGAAGCTGCACCTGGAAGATGCCACATTGCGCCAGTTCCAGGGGATCCTCGAAACGGCAGACCTCGTCAAATTCGCAAAGAACAAACCCGAATTGCGAAAGGCCGAGGAAGACCGCAGCCGGGTGGAAGAAATCGTTCAGAAAACAAAAGAGGCCCTGCCGGAACCCACAGAAGAGGAACTGCTTCAGCAGGAGGAATACCGGCTGGCCTTTGAGGAACAACAGCGCAGGCGAAAGCTCCGCTTTGCGCTCGGGGCTGTGGCCGGCGTCCTGCTCATCGCCCTGGTTTCCTCCGTAGGATATTTCGGGTTCCGAAACGTACGCGACTACCTCATCGGAAATCCCAGCAAATCCCTGCTCGAGGGGGAATGGGTTGCGAGTTCCTATGGGTATCCGCCCATCATCCTGGAGACGCCGGAAGTGCTGTACCGAAAGGAAATACCCCTGCCCCCCGAGGCGATGGCCACCATACGCGACCTGGATGCTTTTGCCTACGACGATCCGCGGGCCCACCTGTCCATAGCCGCGGTCTCCACGGTGTTCAATAAGGCCGATGAGGCCCCCGATTACGAAGGGGCAGTGGATCAGGTCCTGGCCGGGTTCGAAAGGAACGGCGCCCGCAATATCATAACGAAACAGGAGGACTTTACGACCGTTTCAGGGGCCCCCGGGCTGAAGGTCTACGGGAACGGGAATTTCAAAATCCCGGATTCACAGGAGTTCATAAAAGGGAAGTACGCCATCCTGCTCTTCGGAGGGAATGGATTTATGCAACAGGTTGTGATTTCCTGGGCGGACGAAGACCGGTATGCGGAGGAAATTGTCGCCCGCATCCTGAAAACAATAGAAGTGAGAACAGTCATATGATAGGAGGGGATATCCAATTTGCAAACCCGGAGTTCTTCTGGTTGCTGCTGGTGCTGCCAGTGGCCTTGTTGTGGTACTACCTCAAGAGGAAGAAAATGGCCCCCTCCCTGCGGATTTCAAGCCTGGACGGGTTTAAGGCCTCCTCCCTGCTGAGCCGGATCAGGCCCTTTACCTTCCTGCTCCGTTTGCTGGCCATCACAGCGGTTATCGTGGCCATGGCCCGGCCCCAGACCGAGGACATCTCCACCCGGACCAAAACCACAAAAGGCATCGATATCGTCATGGCAATCGATGTCTCCTCGAGCATGCTGGCCCGCGATTTAAAACCCAACCGCCTGGCGGCCCTGAAACAGGTGGCCTCCGAGTTCATCCGCAAGCGGCCGAACGACCGGATCGGGCTGGTGGTATATGCCGGGGAGAGCTATACAAAAACGCCTATTACCAGCGACAAGAGCATCGTGCTGGGCGCCCTCAGGGACATCACCTACGGGCAGTTGAATGACGGTACCGCCATTGGCATGGGGCTCGCCACATCCGTCAACCGCCTGAAGGAAAGCAAGGCCATAAGCAAGGTGATCATCCTGCTGACTGACGGGGTCAACAATGCCGGGTTTATCGAGCCACAGACGGCGGCGGACCTGGCGCTGGAATACAACATCAAGACCTATACCATCGGCCTGGGAACAAACGGCAACGCCCTCTCCCCCGTGGGCTACAATGCCGACGGGTCCTTCCGGTATGGCATGCGGCAGGTCGAAATCGACGAAGCCCTTCTCAAGGATATAGCCGATGCCACCGGAGGCCAGTATTTCCGGGCCACTGACAACGAAAAACTGGAAGCGATCTACGAGGAGATCAACAAACTGGAAAAAACCGAAATAGAGGAATTCAAATACTATCGATACGAAGAAAAGTTCCGGCCCTGGGTGTTGCTGGCCGGAGCCCTGCTCCTGCTGGAATGGCTCCTGAGGATCACCGTATTCAGAAGTTTTATTTAAAGGGTTATGATTCAACTGGACGAAAAAACATACCTGTACCTGCTGGGGATACTGCCCCTGCTGCTCCTGTTGTTTTTTGCCCACCAGCTGTGGAAGCGAAAAGTACAGCGCCGATTTGCGGACCCAAGGCTCCTGAAGGACCTGGCCCCTGACCGCTCCAGCTTCAAACCCCAGATCAAGATGATCCTCCTGCTGATGGCCCTCACCTTCCTAACCCTGGGCCTGGTGAACCCGAAGATGGGCACCAAACTGGAAACGGTCAAACGGGAGGGGGTGGACATCGTTTTTGCAGTGGACGTCTCCATGAGCATGCTTGCGGAGGACATCGCCCCCAACCGCCTGGAGAAGGCGAAAAGGCTGGTCTCGGAAATCATCAACGAACTGGCCAGCGACCGGGTCGGCATTATCGCCTATGCGGGCCAGGCCTATCCGCAGCTGCCCATCACGACCGATTACGGGGCCGCCAAAATGTTCCTGCAAAGCATGAACACGGAAATGCTCTCCTCCCAGGGCACCGCCATAAACGAGGCTATTAAACTCGCGGCTACCTACTTCGACGACGAGGAGCAGACCAATCGCGTGCTCTTCATCATTTCGGACGGGGAAGACCACTCGGAAGGCATGGTTTCCGACGCCGTGGAACTGGCAACCGAACAGGGGATACGCATCTATACGATCGGGGTGGGAGCGCCCAAAGGCGCCCCTATCCCCATCAAGCGGAACGGGGTTGTGGAATCATTCAAAAGGGATGCCGAAGGCGAGGTGGTCATTACCAGGCTCAATGAAGAAATCCTCGCTGAAATTGCAGGGGAAGGCAACGGGGATTACATCAACGGGGAGAATACGGCAGCTGCGGTAGAGGCCATACAGGAAATCCTCGCCCAAATGGACAAGAAGGAATTTGAGGCCAAACAGTTTGCGGAATTCAAGGACCAGTTCCAGTGGTTCCTGGGGGGTGCCCTCCTGCTGCTCCTCCTGGATATTTTTGTGCTCGAACGAAAAACCGCCTGGTTGCGAAAACTGGATTTGTTTAACGAAAAAAACGCTTCCTGAATGAAAAACCTGATAGTTGCAGTCGGTTTCTTTCTTGCCCTGTCCGGTTTCGGGCAACAGGAGCCACAAACCGATTTTAAGGCCCTGGAAGAGTCCAGAAAACTCACCAGGGAAGCCGGCAAAGAGCTGGCATCCGATGACTTTGTCAATGCCGAGGCGACCTATCGCAAGGCCATCGCAAAGAGTGCGGAAAACCCGGCAGCACCCTATAACCTGGGCAATGCCTATTACGAAAAGGAGAGTTTTGGTGAGGCTTTCGGCCGGTTCAAGGAAGCCGGCGAGCGGGCAGACGACAAACCCGACAAACACCGGGCCTACCACAATATGGGGAATGTCTATATGCAGCAAAAGGAATACGAAAAAGCGGTGGAGGCGTACAAGGAGGCCCTGAGGAACAACCCTGCCGATGAGGAAACCCGTTATAACCTGGCCCTGGCCAAAGAACTGCTGAAAAAGGACCAGCAGAACCAGGACCAGGACGAGAATGACCAGAACGAGGAGCAGGACCAGGACCAGGAGAAGGAACAGAACCAGGACCAGGACCAGAACCAGGATCAGAACCAGGGTGGGGAAGACCAACAGGAGGACCAGGACCCCAACCAGCAGGAAGGGGATTCAGAAAAAGAGGAGAACAAGGAAGGGGATGGCCCCGAAAAGCAGGAGAAGGAACAGCAGCCGAACCCCTCCCAGCCGGATGAGCAGAAAAGCCCGCCCAGGCCCAACCAGCTGTCGCCCCAGCAAATAGAAAACCTGCTGGAAGCCATGGAAAACGAAGAGAAAAAAGTAAAGGAAAAAATCGACGCCCAAAAAGTGAAGGGACCCAAGGTCAAAAAAGAAAAAGACTGGTAGATGAAGCTGCTCCGGCGACATAGCGCACTGGCCTTGCTGTTCCTCTATGTGGGGTTTCCCGCCTTTGGACAGCAATCCGGGGAAGTCACCTTCAGCCTCGAGGTCAGCAAAGACAGGCTCGGGGTGAACGAGCGGCTCAGGGCGGACTTTGTCATGAACCGGGACGGGGACAATTTTGTCCCCCCCGATTTCGAAGGGTTCCGGATCCTTATGGGGCCCTCACAGGCCATCAGCTCTTCCTGGATTAACGGGGTGCGCTCCTATTCAAAAACCTATTCCTATACCCTGGCGCCCCTCTCGAAGGGCACCTTCACCATCGGGCAGGGGAGCATCATCATCGATGGGAAGACCTACAAGACCATCCCCAAAAAGATCACGGTCACCGATGCCGTGGCCCAGCCCAACGGCGCGCCCTCGGCAGATGAAATCGCCGACGAGAACCTGCACCTGATTGCCGAGATTTCCAAGACGAACCCGTACATGAACGAGCCGGTAAGCGTGGTTTACAAGTTGTTCGTGAGCCCCTCCATCGTCGTGTCCAATTTCCGGCCCCTTGACAATCCCAAGTACAATAATTTCTGGAGCCAGGAAATCCCGCTTTCCCGCTATAACATAGAAGAGGGGGTATACCAGGGCAAACCCTACCGCTATGTGGTCCTCAAACGGGTGGTGCTCTATCCCCAGAAGAGTGGCGACCTCGAAATAGAACCGCTGGCGCTGGATGTCTCCCTGGAAGTGCCCACTGAAAAACGGGACTTTTTTGGGGGACGCGTCTATACCAAGACCAACAAAGTGGTCTCTGCCGGAAACCGGACCATCAAGGTGAAGCCCCTCCCCTCTGCGGGAAAGCCGGCGGATTTCAGCGGGGCCGTGGGGGACTTTGATTTTGAGGTGACCACCACCAAACAGGCCCTCAATGCCAGTGAATCCCTTCAGGCCAAAGTGACCGTCACGGGGAGCGGGAACCTGAAACTCTTCCAGTTGCCCAAACTCAACCTGCCGAGTGCCCTGGAGGTTTACGAGCCGGAATTCAAGGAGGATGTAAGTACGAACATCACAGGGATGAAGGGCAGTGTCTCCGAGGATTACACCGTGGTGCCGAGCTTCCAGGGCAAGTATCCCATTCCGTCCATTACGTTTTCGTTCTTCAACCCGGAAACGGAAAGGTATGAACAGATACAGTCGCGCGAGATCACTATCGACGTCCTCGAAGGACCCAAAGCGACAGGGGAAACTGCGGACGCCGCCCTCACACCCAAATCAAGGGTGCAGGGAGGGGACCAGTTTTACTTTATCAAACTCAACCCCCAGCTCGTCCCCCGGGAATGGAATACGTTCGTCGGAACCCGGATGCACCTGGCCCTCCTGCTTGGGCCCCTGCTCCTTATTCCGCTTTTTATCCTGTACCGAAGGAAAAAGGAGGCACGTGATATGGATGTGGAAGGAAACCGGGTCCGAAAGGCCAACCGCCTGGCCCGAAAATACCTCTCCACGGCCAGGAAGGCCCTCGGGAATGAGGAATCTTTCTACGTGGCCCTTGAAAAGGCCCTGCACAACTACCTCAAGGCAAAGCTCAAAATAGAAACATCTGAGTTTTCCAAAGACAAAATACGCGCCCTCCTGTCTGAAAAAAAGGTCGAAGTTGCCGCGAGTGAAGGTTTTATTTCGCTCCTTGAAAATTGTGAGAGGGCCCGGTACAGCCCATTCTCCCAGGTGCAGATGGAACAGGATTACGAAAAAGCGAGTGAGGTTATCACTTCCCTGGACAAAACCCTTTAATATGAACCGGACCCATTGGCTATTCCCGATACTCCTGTCCCTGCTGCTGGCAGGCAGCCCGGGCATGGCCCAGGAAGAAGCCCTTTTCGACAGGGCCACTGCGGCCTATAACGACGGGAACTACGAAGAGGCCGTCTCCCTGTATGAGGAAATCCTGGGTGCCGGACAGCATTCCGCCGCCCTGTATTTCAACCTCGGGAATGCCCACTACAAGCTGAACCAGATCGCCCCGAGCATCTACTACTACGAAAAGGCGCTGCTGCTGGAGCCTGAGGATCCTGAAATACTGAATAACCTCGCCTTTGCGAGGAACATGACCCTCGATGACATCACCCCCCTCCCGCAGCCCGACCTGGAGCGCCTCTACAAAGGAATCCTGTTCTCCCTGTCGATGAATGCCTGGGCCTATGCCGGGATCTTTTTTATGATCCTCTTTGTGGCGCTGTACTTATTTTTCCTGGGAAGCCACAGGCCAAACCGGAAGCGGGCCGGGTTGATCGGGAGTGTGATTGCCCTGATGCTCGCCCTGTTCTGCACGAGCTTTGCCTATCTCAGGTACAGGACCTATGTGGAAACCCAGCCCGCCATCGTCTTCCGTCGGGAAATTACGGTGCGGTCTGAGCCCAACCCCGGAAGCAGCCCGGTTTTCCTGCTCCACGAGGGGACAAAGGTACAGGTAAAGGACTCCCTGGACGTATGGCTGAAAATCCAGCTGGCAGACGGTCAGACGGGCTGGACCGAAGGGGAGGCCCTCCGCCTGTTAAAGGATTTTTAACATCCTTTAACAATTCACGTCCGCTACTCTTCTATCTTTGTTAGGGATCCGTCTTCGCGAATTTTCTGTATTTTGTATTCCGACTCTCCTGCCGTGTGCCGGATTTTCAGGTGCCCGATGAAGAATTGGGCCCTGTTTCAGCCCAATGGCTGCCGCAGAGGCGGGATAGACGCATCGACATTACGGAACCGGGATTTACCCGGGGAGTTTACTTAAGTGTGCCCGGGGGCCCCGGACCCCATAAACGCCAACTATGCTGAAAAACCTTAAAAACGACCTTCCCGCCAGTATCGTGGTTTTCTTTGTCGCACTCCCCCTGTGCCTGGGGATTGCCCTTGCCAGCGGGGCCCCCCTTTTCTCAGGCCTGATTGCGGGTATCATCGGGGGGATTGTCGTCGGTTCCCTGAGCGGTTCCGCGGTAGGGGTAAGCGGCCCGGCGGCCGGCCTTGCTGCTATCGTGCTCACCGCCATAGGCACCCTTGGGGGATATCAGAATTTTCTGCTCGCCGTAGTCCTGGGGGGCGCGATACAATTGGTTTTTGGCTTCTTAAAAGCAGGGGTTATCGGGTACTATTTCCCATCTTCGGTCATCAAGGGGATGCTCACCGGGATCGGGATTATTATCATCCTGAAGCAGATTCCCCATTTCTTCGGGTATGACGCAGATCCTGAAGGGGATTTTGCCTTTGTACAGGTAGACGGGGAAACGACCTTTTCCGAAATCCTCAGGACCTTCCAGAACCTCTCCCCCGGTTCCACGCTGATTGCGATCATCGGCCTTGGGATTTTGGTGCTCTGGGACCAGGTACTGACCCGGAAGCACCGGTTTTTCCAACTCGTACAGGGGCCCCTGGTCGCTGTGGTGCTCGGGATCCTCTTTTTCCTGTTCACCCGTGGAAACGAATTCTGGGGTATCTCCGCTGAACACCTGGTCAGCGTCCCTGTGCCGGAGGATACCGCCTCCTTCCTCTCCCAGTTCAGCTTCCCGAATTTTGGGGGCATCACCCGTCCCGAAATATGGATTACAGCCTTTACCATCGCCCTGGTGGCAAGCCTTGAAACCCTGCTTTGTGTGGAGGCGACAGATAAACTGGACCCCATGAAGCGCGTCACGCCCACCAATAGGGAACTCCTCGCCCAAGGCGTGGGCAATATGATGTCCGGCCTTATCGGGGGCCTTCCGGTAACCCAGGTAATCGTCCGCAGTTCGGCAAACATACAGTCGGGGGGAAAGACCAAAGCATCTGCCGTGATCCATGGCGTCTTCCTGCTGTTATCCGTGATCCTGATCCCCGGCCTGCTCAACATGATTCCCCTTTCCGTCCTTGCGGCTATCCTCTTCCTGGTGGGGTATAAACTCGCCAAGCCCACGCTTTTCAGGCATATGTATTCCCTAGGCTGGAAACAGTTCGTCCCCTTTATCGTCACGGTCATCGGAATCGTCTTCACGGACCTCCTGATCGGGATCGGGCTGGGCATGGCCGTCGGGATTGTCGTCATCCTGTTCAAGAGTTACCAGAACAGCCATTTCCTGCATATTGTCGACAGGAGCAATGACACCCACCGTATCCGAATGACCCTGGCCGAAGAGGTCACCTTTTTCAACAAGGGGGCGATCCTGAAGGAACTCGATGGGCTGCCCCCGGGGACCTTCCTGGAGCTGGACCTGCGGAACACGCGCTACCTGGACAATGACATCGTCGAAATCCTGGATGATTTTGCATTCAAGGCCCGGGACCGGAATATCGACATCTTGCTGATTTCCCAGAAAGGGGAATTCAAAAACCCCCACCGGTATTCAGAAATCATTAACCTTCAGGTAGAAAACGCCTGAGAATCCAACCTGTATATGAAGGCACTTACAAAAGAAGACCAGGCGCGCATCACCCCTTCGATGGCGCTTGCCCTCCTCCGGGAAGGCAACGTGCGGTTTGTAAAAAACAAGCAGGCCGAAAGGGACCTGCTGGGGCAGGTCCGGGATACCTCCACAGGGCAGTACCCCTTTGCCACCGTCCTCAGCTGCATCGATTCCAGGGTTTCCGCAGAACTCGTTTTTGACCAGGGTGTCGGGGATATCTTCAGTGTACGCGTCGCAGGGAACATCGTCAACGACGACCTGCTCGGGAGCATGGAATTCGCCTGCAAACTGGCAGGTACCCGGATTATACTGGTCCTGGGCCATACCTCCTGCGGGGCCGTGAAAGGGGCGTGCGATGATGCCCGGATGGGCAACCTCACCGGGCTTTTGTCCAAGATAAAACCGGCCGTACAGGCCGTTTCCGAACCTGTGGACCCCCGTGACCGGACTTCTCAAAACCTCCTTTTTGTAGATCAGGTGGCGGAAGTCAATGTCCGGCTGACTATGGAAAACATCCGCAAAATGAGTCCCGTCCTCCGAATGATGGAGGAAGATGGCGAGATCCTGATTTCAGGTGCCATGTACGATATCAGCAGCGGCAAGGTCCGGTTTCTCGAATCCTGACAAATCGGGGACAGGGCATTTGAGAGGCATCAAATGTGCAAATTTCGAACCGTCAAAAATCGCAGGTCCTGACACACTTCAAGAACTTCTTCTCAAACCTCAGGGGGAACTTCTTTGGGGGGGTAACGGCAGGAATCGTGGCCCTGCCGCTTGCCCTTGCTTTTGGGGTTAGTTCAGGGCTCGGCCCGAGCGCCGGTCTGTACGGGGCCATTTTCCTGAGTTTTTTCGCCGCGCTCCTCGGGGGTACCCCGACCCAGATCTCAGGGCCGACAGCGCCCATGACAGCCGTTAGCACGATTGTGATTGCAGGCATCATCGCGGACTATGAGGGCATTGCGAATGCGGCACTGCCCTCCATTTTGATGGTTTTCCTCCTGGCAGGCCTTATGCAGATCGCGCTTGGGGCGGCGAAACTGGGCATGTACATCCGCTATATCCCCTATCCGGTCGTCTCAGGGTTCATGACCGCTATCGGGCTGATCATTATCATCACCCAGTTACTTCCCGCCCTGGGATATTACCCCAAAGAAGATGAAGCTTTTATAGATATGTTCCGGCCCAAGGCCGAGGAACTGCTGCTTAAGAATATCCTGGAACAGGAAGCCGGGGAAGGCATCCTGGTCCTTGAGGATTTTAAGGAAACCATCGAGAGGTCCGGGGAAATCACCCCTGAGGCCATTCGGAAGGAAGCACAGACCCTGGCCGGATCAGCCGCCTCCGGAGTCATTGGCGCCCTCCGGGTATTGCCCCGGGCCCTTTCGAATATCAGGTGGAATGAACTGCTCCTTACGCTCGCCACCCTTCTGATCATCTATGGCTTCAAGAGGATAACCCGGGTCGTCCCGAGTACCCTTGTGGCCCTTCTTTTGGTTTCCGGTGCCGCCTATGTATTCAAAATCGCATACCGCCCTATTGAAACCATCCCAGAGGGGTTGCCGCTACCCCAGTGGCAGATCTTCACCGAATTCGATCTTCGAACCCTCACCCCCTACCTGTTTACGGCTTTAACCCTTGCCCTCCTCGGAGCGATCGATTCCCTTCTGACATCCATGGTGGCAGACAACATGACCAAAACCCACCACAAACCCAACAGGGAACTTCTGGGCCAGGGCGTTGGCAATAGTATTGCGGCCCTTTTTGGAGGATTGCCCGGGGCCGGGGCCACCATTCGAACGGTGGTAAACATCAATGCCGGGGGGACCACCCGGCTGTCCGGCATGATCTCCGGGGTTCTCCTCATGATTATTTTACTGGTTCTTGGACCGGTCGCATCCCAAATCCCGGCGGCCGTACTGGCAGGAATCCTGATCACGGTGGGCATAAGTGTAATGGACTACCGGGGGCTAAAGGCTGTTCCAAGTTTGCCGAAGAATATAGGCCGGGGTCCCTTCCGGATCAGTTCGGACGCAATGATCATGGGGGTCGTCCTGATACTGGCAACCTTTTGGAACTTGGTCTATGCCGTGGGCATCGGGCTGATCATTGCTTCCCTCTTTTTTATAAAAGCGCTGGGGGACCTGACATCACAGACTTCCGAGGTCCGGCCCCTGGAGCCCGAGAAGGCATGGCCGGACGAAACTATTTTCCCCAAATCCATGGAAGAAACGGTCTTTATCAAGCACATCAAAGGGCCATTGTTCTTTGGGAATTCAAGCGGGTTTCAGCAACTATCGAGCCAAATACCCCAAACGGCGCACACGGTAATTTTTCGCCTGGGGAGGATGGAGTACATGGACCAATCCGGGCTTTACGCAATGGAAGAGGTGCTTCAGGGGTTGTTTCGAAAGGGTGTAACCATCCTTTTTGTCGACCTGCCGGAACAGCCCAGGTACCTTATGGAAAGCCTAAATATCATCCCCTTACTGGTGCCCGAAGAACAGGTCTTTAAAACATTTCAGGAATGTCTGCAGTGGATACGCAAAAACAGCCCTGTTCCCAAAAGCTGAAAAATAGTACATTTGTTCCGACGCCCCCCATTCCAGCAGGGCGAACCGGAAAACCGTTGTCTGCATGATCGACGAACTGAAAAAACACATCGCTGAGGTACACAAATTCAGTGCGGAAGACCCTGAGGCCATCGAAGCCTTCCGGATAAAATACCTCGGTAAAAAAGGCCTCCTGAACGACTTTTTCAAAGAGTTGAAGAACATCCCGAACGCAGAAAAGCGGGAGTTCGGGCAGCAGGTAAACGAGCTGAAGGTCGCGGCCTCGGAGAAGATCAAAGTCCTCCGTGAAAAGCTCGCGGGAAACAATCCCTCCGAAAGGCTTTTTGGCGACCTGACCCGTCCGGGAGACCCGCTTGAGCTGGGTGCGCGGCATCCGATCGCCATTGTGAGGAACCGGATCATCGATATCTTCTCGAGGATAGGGTTTACGGTTTCCGAGGGGCCTGAAATCGAGGACGACTGGCATAATTTCACCGCCCTGAACCTTCCGGAATACCATCCTGCCAGGGACATGCAGGACACATTCTTTATCCAGACAGACCCGGATATTCTCCTGCGCACCCATACCTCATCCGTGCAGGTTCGCTATATGGAGAAAAACAAGCCCCCCATCCGTACCATTTCCCCGGGCAGGGTCTACCGGAATGAGGCGATCTCGGCGCGCTCGCATTGCTTCTTCCACCAGGTGGAAGGGCTCTATATCGACAGGAATGTATCCTTTGCTGACCTGAAACAAACCCTGCAGTACTTCACAACGGCCCTGTTCGGGAAGTCTAAAATCAGGCTGCGCCCCTCCTACTTCCCCTTTACGGAACCCAGCGCAGAGGTAGATGTCTACTGGGGCCTGGAAACCGAAACGGACTACCGGATGACCAAGGGGACGGGATGGCTCGAGATTATGGGTTGCGGCATGGTGGACCCGAATGTGCTCGACAATTGCGGCATCGACTCATCCGAGTACTCCGGTTTTGCCTTCGGGATGGGGATTGACCGAATTGCGCTCCTGCTCTATCAGATCTCGGATATCCGCCTGCTGAGCGAGAACGACCTCCGCTTTCTGAAACAATTCAAAAGCGCCTTCTAGGCCTACCTGAGCGGAAAGCCCTTTGCGGCCCACCAGGGATGTACTTCGATGACCAGGCGCCCGTCCCGCACCATGGGGTCCAGGTTTGCAAGACTGTCGGCCATTTCCAGGGTTGGGGTATTGTAAATGGTGATCCCCCGGATTTCCCCGTCGTCCCCGAAAGGCCCTGAGATATCCGCATACCCTTCTTCGTACATCCGGGCCAGATGCGCCAGGTGGAGTTCCTGCAGGCTGTCGGCCTCCCTTTGGGTCTGGGAGCGGTTTGGCCCGCTTTTTAAAAAAGCGATAAAATACTGCTGCATCAGAAGGGTATCCCCTGTTTTGGCATCCACATAGTCAAAGGTCGCATAGCCCCTATTTGTGAGCTCCTCTTTGAGTTGCAAGGTGGATACCGGTTGAGGTTCTGCAGCCCCAACGGGGTCCCTGGGGGCTTCCCTTTCGGTTTTACAGCCCAAAGCGAGGCAGAAAAGGAATGCAATAACGGCTGTGTTCACTGGTCGTTCCATGAGGTATACGGATTGAGGCTGAGCTGGGAGTTATAGTAGCGGGGATCCCCGGTTACTTCCGGCCCGAGCCAGGTTGGTTTTAAAAACGACTCCGAGGTGGATTCCAGTTCCACTTCGGCCAGGACAAGGCCGAGATTCCGGCCGAGGAATTCATCTACCTCAAAAGTATGCCGGCCGGCCCGGACGTGGTACCGGATTTTTTCAACGGGCGTGGTCTCACAGAGTGCCAGCAGCTCCTCGGCTTCTTCCAGCGGGATTTCATACTCCCATTCCGGGCGGGAGGTCCCCTGGTCATAGGTCCTTCCCTTAATGGTCAGAAACCCATGGGGCCCGATACAGCGAACCCGTATGGTCCGGTCCGGATCCGTGGAGAGAAACCCCTGTACGATACGGATGTCTGAGCTAGCCTCTTCGCGGTAGCCCGTTCCCCGAACCAGGAATTTGCGTTCAATCTCAATCATATCGACTGGCCTCTGTTTCCCTTTCTGATTCGACGGCCCCGCCCAGGGCGCGGATCTGGTCCGATGGGATCCTGGCCTGCTCCACGGGGTGCTCTGCCAGATGCACCATGGCACGTGCAATGGTCAATGGGTGGATGGTCCGGTATTTCTCCAAAGGGCCCCGGAGCAATGGTTCCAAAAGGCCCATGGCGCGTTGTGCCATGCGCTCCCCGGCCCGGGCTTCCTGCCGGTCCCCCCCTATGAGCGAAGGTTGCAACAGGTGTATGTAACGTACCTCACACCGGAGTACCTCCGCTTCCATCTCCCCTTTGACCCTGTTGTAAAAAAACCGGCTGTCCGGGTCCGCGCCCAGGGCCGAGACAGCCATAAAGGAAGGGATCCCGTTGTCCTGGCACAAACGGGCGGCCGCAACCGGGATGCCAAAATCAATGGCCCTGTAGGTCTCTCTGTCCGGGGTTTTGGCTTTGGTGGTGCCCACACAGCAAAAAACCACGTCCGCCCTGAATACAGGCTTGAGCTCCCCGAGGGCCAGCAAATCAGCCCTGGTCTCCGTGAGCTTTGGGTGGCTGAGCCCCAGGGGGCTTCTGCCAAAAACGAGAACCTCCGAATACCCTGGGTTCCCGAGGAGTTCCCGGGTCAGCAACCCCCCCACCAGGCCGGTCGCGCCCAGTACAATGGCCTTCTTTTGCCCACTTTCCATCGCTTAAATATATGGTAAATTTGCCTATGGAATCAGCACTTCCCCTCCGCAAAATCATACATGTGGACATGGATGCCTTTTATGCCTCCGTGGAACAAAGGGATGACCCCTCCCTGAAGGGAAAGCCCATAGCAGTGGGCGGGGGCTCAAAAAGGGGCGTGGTGGCGGCTGCGAGCTATGAGGCCCGGACCTACGGGGTCCGCTCCGCCATGAGCGGGGCCCTGGCACGGCAGAAATGCCCCGGGCTCATTTTTGTCAAACCCCGGTTCGAAAGGTATCGGGAGGTCTCCTCCCAGATCAGGGAAATCTTCCACGACTACACGGACCTGGTGGAACCCCTTTCCCTGGATGAAGCCTACCTTGATGTAACGGAGAATAAAATCGGGATGCCTTCCGCTACCCTGATCGCCCGGGAAATCCGGGCCCGCATCTTTGAAAAAACAGGGCTTACCGCCTCAGCCGGGATATCGATCAACAAGTTTGTCGCCAAAATCGCAAGCGACATCAATAAACCCAACGGTCAAAAAACGATCCCCCCGGAGGCCCTATCCGAATTTCTTCTCGCCCTTGAGATCCGGAAGTTCTTCGGCATTGGCCCGGTAACGGCAGAAAAAATGCACAATCTGGGCATCTTTACAGGGGCCGATTTAATCCGCCAGTCACAGGAATTCCTTTCAGCCCATTTCGGGAAAAGCGGTGCCCATTACTACCAGGTGGTCCGCGGGATCCACCTCAGCCCGGTGCAGCCGAGCCGCACCCCAAAATCCGTGGGTGCCGAGCGGACCTTTGCCGAAAACCTGAGCAGTGAGGTCTTCATGCTGGAGCGGCTCGAAGCCATTGCCGCCGAGCTCGAATCGCGCCTCCGCCCCAGGAAGCGGGCAGGAAAAACCATCACCCTGAAAATCAAGTACAGCGATTTCCACCTCCAGACCCGTAGCAAAACACTGCCCTACTATATTTCAGACGCCACCCTGATCCTGGAGAACGCCAAGGACCTCCTGTATCAGGAGTCGCTGCGGAATTCCGTCAGGTTGCTCGGCATCTCCCTCTCCAACCTAAACACCGAAAAAGAACCCGCTGCATCCGGGGAAGATACGGTACAGGTACAGTTGAAATTCGACTTCTGAAAATGGGGAACGGCTGGGTATCGGGTCTTTGCGCATCCGAAAACCGCAGCTCCCGAAAGCCTGGTGTGCAGAGCACGGCACCCTTCCCCGGGCATTCCGCAATTTCAACCTATTGACAATTGGTTGCCCCGACTATAAATTACAAGTCTCGATCTCCGTAACCCTCAGGGTGTTCACCATGCCTTTGTCCTTTATGGGCATGGCCGCCAGGCTGATCAGCATGTCCCCCACATCGAGAAACCCTTTCTGGCAGGCGATGCGGTTTACGTCCTCGATCGTCTCATCGGTGGAGACGAATCGGTCGTAGTAAAAGGCCTTCACACCCCAAAGCAGGTTGAGTTGGGAGAGGATGCGCAAATTCGAGGTAAATACGAGGATGTGGGCACTGGGCCGCCATGCGGAGATCTGGAAGGCCGTGTACCCGCTATTGGTCAGGGTGGAGATGGCCTTTGCCTTGATTTCATTTGCCATCAGGGCTGCGTGATAGCATACCGCCTTGGTGATGTAGCGTTTGGTCCGCACGTGGGGCGGCTCCTGGGGTACCCGGATCAGCTCGGAACCCTCCACGCTCTTGAGGATGCTGGTCATCTTTTCGATAACCTGTATCGGGTAATTCCCCACCGAGGTTTCCCCGGACAACATCACCGCATCGGCCCCGTCCATGACCGAATTGGCCACGTCGTTTACCTCGGCACGGGTGGGGACCATACTGGTGATCATGGTCTCCATCATCTGGGTGGCGATGATGACGGGGATGCGCGCTTTCTTAGCACGCAATACCAGTTTTTTCTGGATCAGGGGCACTTCCTGGGCCGGCACTTCCACCCCAAGATCACCCCGGGCGACCATCAGGCCGTCACAGTAGGCGACAATTTTGTCGATGTTCCGCACCGCCTCCGGTTTTTCAATTTTGGCGATGATCGGGATCTTGTATTCCGAGTGTTTTTCGATAAGCTGCTGCAGGTCGATCAGGTCCTGGCTGTGGCGCACGAAAGAAAGGGCGATCCAGTCCACCTCCTGTGAGATCGCGAAAAGGGCGTCCTTTACGTCCTTTTCCGTCAGGGCCGGAAGGGAGATATTCGTGTTGGGGAGGTTGACCCCCTTTTTTGATTTCAGCGGGCCTCCCTGGATCACCTTCGCCTTTACCTCGTTTTTGCGGTTGGTCTCCACGACCTCGAACATCAGCTTCCCGTCGTCCAGCAGGATGCGCTCCCCTGGGTTGACGTCCCTTGGGAAGTCCTTATAGTTCATATAGACTTGTTCTGCCGTGCCCTCAAAGGGCTTTCCGGTCTTAAAAAGGATTTCATCCCCCGGGGCCACAATCACTTCCCCGGACATGACACCGACGCGAAGTTTGGGGCCCTGCAGGTCGGCCAGGATTGCCGTATATACCTCAAGTTCCCGGCTCAGTTCCCGGATCATGGCGATCCGTTTTTTTACATCCTCGTAATCGGCATGTGAAAAATTGATCCGGAATACGTCCACCCCTGCCTCCATCATGCCTTTGAGCACTTCTCGCTTGCTGGTTGCCGGGCCGAGCGTGGCAACTATCTTTGTCTTCTTTTTGTTGGGCATTCCTCTAGTAAATTAGATTGTATCTGGATTTTAGTTTAGCAGTTTCAAGCCTGTAGGCGGTGATCAGTTTGGGGATGGACAAAAGTGCGGGAAGGACCCTGAGGTTGCCCTCGTCCCCCTCGAGCTTCAGGAAAAAATCCACTTCCCGCTTTTCGGGAATCAGCCACCTCCCCCTTGTTTCGGGTTCGTCTTTGAACAACCCCTCAAAAGAAACCTGGTCATCTCCTGTTCCCCGGTTCCTGAATAAGGTCCATTCCCGATAGGAAGCATCGTCCTTCCATTCAAAGACCACAAAAAAACCATCGGTATGCAACTCCAGGTCCGAAGCGGTCCGTCTCAGGCGGAGTCCAATGGTTTCGTTTAATGCATATGCCAGGGAATGATCCGCTAAATTGGTGTGGATGGCGAAAATGCTAAAGACAGTTTCATCCAGAAGGTCCTCCCACAAATCCTCTGCTACTCCCATGACAGGTCACTTAAAGTAAAGATACATGTTCTGAGGTAATCCACCTAGAAGTGCCTGCCCAAAGGGGTTCGCGGGGGTCAGCGAAAACGTTGTAGCCAGTGGCGCCCATTATTTCTTTTTCCCCTGAAGGGCGTAAAATGCCCGTTTAGAGGCTTTTTCCTCCGCCTTCTTCTTGGAAGTAGCCCGGGCTTTGGCCATGATCCGGCCGTCGATCCAGAGCTTCACCCCGAAATGCTTGACGGGATCGTTTCCGGTATCCTCATACACCTCGTACCTGAAATCCTTTTTCTGCTTCTGGCACCCTTCGATGACCAGGCTTTTGTAGCTGATCACCTTTCCCTCGAGCTGTTCGATATCCACATAAGGGTCTATGACCCGCGACTGTATGAACCGTTCGCAATAATTGTAGCCCCGGTCCAGGTAGATGGCCCCCACCAGCGCTTCAAACACATTTCCGTAAATATTTTCCCCAAAGTGCTCCCTGGGGATCCGGCTTTCCACAAAATTGAGCAGGCCCAGGTCTTTCCCGAGTTCGTTCAGGTGTTTGCGGCTCACGATCTTCGAGCGCATTTTGGTGAGGTAGCCCTCGTCTCCCGCCGGAACTTCCTTATAGAGGTAATGGGAGATGATGGTGCCCAGCATGGAATCCCCCAGGAATTCCATACGCTCGTAATTCAGGGGGTTGCCCTCCTCATCCTTGCGGTTCATGGACCGGTGGAGGAAGGCGTTTTTGTAGAGGTGGAGCTTCTTGGGTTTAAACCCGAGGATCCGGCTGATCCCCAAAAAAAAATCCCCATCCTCTTTCGGATGGGAATTGAAGATATTTCCGGGGAATGTCATTGGCGATCTAGCTTATTTTGCTGAATAATACACAGGCGTTGTGCCCCCCGAATCCAAAGGTATTGCTCATTGCGACCTTTACCTCCCGCTCCTGGGCTTTGTTCAGGGTCAGGTTCAGGCTCGGGTCGATTTCTTCATCCACCGTGGTGTGGTTAATGGTGGGGGGGACGATGCTGTATTTCATGGCGAGGATGGAAGCGATGGCTTCAATGGCCCCGGCCGCACCCAGCAGGTGTCCCGTCATCGACTTGGTCGAGTTGATGTTGATTTTGGACGCATGGTCCCCGAATACATGGGAAATGGCCTTCAGTTCGGCCACATCCCCCAGCGGGGTAGCGGTCCCATGGGTGTTGATGGCGTCCACATCCTCAGGGGCAACCCCTGAGTCCTTCAGGCAGTTTTCCATAACACGGATGACCCCGATCCCTTCCGGATGTGGTGCCGTCATATGGTAGGCGTCGCTGGAAAGCCCGCCTCCGAGCACCTCTGCGTAGATCCTGGCCCCGCGCGCCCTGGCGTGTTCATATTCTTCGAGGATCAGGGCCCCTGCCCCTTCCCCGAGGACAAAACCATCCCGGGTAGCGTCAAAAGGCCTTGAGGCTGTCTGAGGACTGTCATTCCGGGTGGACAGGGCGTGCATGGCGTTGAACCCCCCCATGCCCGCAATGGTAACCGCAGCCTCGCTGCCGCCGGTAACCACCACATCACAATACCCCATGCGGATGTAGTTCAGGGCATCGATCATGGCGTTGGCAGAAGAGGCACAGGCCGATACAGTCGTGTAATTCGGGCCCATAAAACCGTGTTTTATGGAAATATTCCCCGGAGCGATGTCCGCGATCATCTTGGGGATAAAAAACGGGTTGAATCTCGGGGTTCCGTCCCCCTGGGCAAAATTGAGGACTTCGGTCTGGAAGGTCTCCAGGCCGCCGATCCCGGCACCCCAGATAACCCCGACCCGGAACTTGTCCACGGCATCCAGGTCCAGGCCTGAATCTGCAATGGCCTCGTCGGAAGAGACCAGGGCGTACTGCGTAAAACGGTCGAGCTTTCGGACTTCCTTGCGGTCAAAGAAATCCATGGGGTCAAACCCCTTGAGCTCACAGGCAAATTTGGTCTTGAACTTTTCGGCGTTGAAATAAGTGATATAGTCCCCGCCGCTTTTGCCGTTTTTGAGGCCTTCCCAATAAGCGTCCAGGGTGTTCCCAATGGGCGTCAACGCCCC